>DATGXM010000115.1:0-6160 GCA_035298985.1 Azonexus sp.
CGACCACACCGTCCAGCGTTCCCTCGGCCTGGCGCACGGCGGCGATGACGCCGTCGAGCACTTCGTTGCCGATGGTATGCATCTTGGACTTGATGGACAGGATGCCGATGCCCTTGTCGACCGCCGGCAGCGTCCACAAGCGCACGCCATCGTTCTCGTACAGCGTCTCGCCGGATTTTTCCGGAGTGGCGGCGGTTTCGCCGAGCACGCGCTCGGGGAACAGCTGGCGTTGATAGACCGGCAGCGCCGAACGCGGCACGTAGGCATTCTTGCTGGCCGAGTAGGAGCCTTCGGCGGCATGCACGCCGGTGCGACCGGCTTCCAGCGCCCAGGCGGGCAGCGCGACCGTGCTCATGGCCTTGCCGGCGGCGATGTCGGCGGCGATGGCCTGGGCGATATCGGCCCAGCCGGCAGCCTGCCAGGTTTCGAATGGACCCTGCGTCCAGCCGAAGCCCCAGCGCATGGCCAGATCGAGGTCGCGGGCGTTGTCGGCGACGCTTTCCAGTTGCACAGCAGCGTAATGGAAAATATCGCGGAAAATGGCCCACAGGAACTGGGCTTGCGGATGGCCGGAAGCGCGCAAGGCGGCGAATTTCTCGGCCGGATTGCGGATTTTCAGGATGGCGCCGACTTCCTCGGCGATTTCGCCGGCCGACTTGCGGTAATCCTGGGCGGCCAGGTCGAGCACCTGGATTTCCTTGCCCTGCTTGCGGAAGATGCCGCAACGGGTCTTCTGGCCGAGCGCGCCCTGGGCGATCAGGGCCTGCAGCCAGGCCGGGCTGGTGAAGTAGGCATGCCACGGGTCATTGGGCAGCGTGTCCTGCATGGTCTTGACGACGTGGGCCAGGGTATCGAGGCCGACGACATCGGCCGTGCGATAGGTGGCGCTCTTCGGGCGACCGATCTTCGGACCAGTCAGCGCATCGACCTCGTCGAAACCGAGGCCGAAGGCCTGGGTGTGGTGCATGACCGCCAGGATGGAGAACACGCCGATTCGGTTGGCGACGAAGTTCGGGGTATCGAGGGCGCGGATGACGCCCTTGCCCAGGCGCGAGGTCAGCCAGGTTTCCAGCGCATCGAGGGTGCTGCCATCGGTATCCTGCGTACCGATGATCTCGACCAGATGCATGTAGCGCGGCGGATTGAAGAAGTGGATGCCGCAGAAGCGCGGCCGCACCGTCTCCGGCAGCCCCTGGGCCAGCGCGTTCATCGACAATCCCGAGGTATTAGAGGCAACAATGGCCTGCGGCGCAATATGCGGTGCAATTTTGGCGTACAGGTCGTTCTTCCAGTCCATGCGCTCGGCGATGGCCTCGATGATCAGGTCGCACTCGGCGAGCAGGGGCAGGTGCTCGTCGTAGTTGGCGGCATCGATGAACTTCAGTTTGCCCTTGCTAGCCAGCGGCGCCGGATCGAGCTTCTTGAGGCCATCCAGGGCCTTCTTCACGACGCCGTTCTTGTCTCCTTCTTTGGCCGGCAGGTCAAACAGGACGACCGGCACATCGGCATTGGCGAGGTGGGCGGCAATCTGCGCCCCCATCACGCCGGCGCCGAGCACGGCGGCTTTCTTCACGATCAGCTTGTTCAAGCGCGTCTCCTTATGGTCTCTATTTTGTCATTCGCAAAACTAAAACGAACGTTTGAATTATAGAGAAGACGCGGCCGTGGTCAACTATTTTGTTGCGAAATTCAGCATAGCCCTGACGGGGCGGCGGGCCCCGCGCAGGGAGAGGATCAGGCGCTACACTCGTGAACCAGCGCCGAGCGTATGCCGGCGACGAAAATGCCGAGCTCTTGCGCCATCGTGCCTAGATTCCGCGCCAGCTCGTCGCTCCCGGCTCCCCGCCGGATCGCCATGTCGAGGGACTGCGATGCGGCATGCACGCCTTCCGCCCCGAGGTTGCCGGCCACCCCTTTCAGCGCATGTACCCAGCGGCGGGCCTGTTCGGGGTCATGCGCCGTCAGGTAATACCGCACGCGGTCGGCATCCTGGGCGTGCGTTTCGGCGAACATCTGCAGGTAGCGGACCAGTTTGGGCAGCTTGCCTGCGGTGCACTGCAGTCCGCGCTCCAGGTTCAGGCCGGCGATGGCTTCCAGCCGCTGGCGCAATTCGTTTTCGCCGTGACCCTCCGGCATGCTGTCCGACCCGCTGCGGGCCGGCATCGCCAAAGCGGCCGCTGCAGGCGTGCGTTGCGGCAACCAGCGCAACAGGGTGCGGTACAGCATGGCCGGGTCCACCGGCTTGGCAACGAAATCGTTCATGCCGGCGGCCAGACAGGCTGCCTTGTCCTCGCGGAAAGCGTTGGCGGTCATCGCCAGAACGGGGATGTGGGCGCAGTTGGGCAGCTGGCGAATCCGGCGGGTGGCTTCCAGGCCGTCCATGATCGGCATCTGCACGTCCATCAGCACCAGATCGAAGGCAGCCTGCCGCACCTTGTCCACCGCCTGCTGGCCATTTTCGGCCACCTCGGCCGACAGGCCAACGTGGCCGAGCAGTTCCAGCGCCACTTCCTGGTTGATCGGGTTGTCTTCGACCAACAGGACGCAGGCATGGGAAGACCGTTGCGCCAGGCGCTGCTCGGCTTCCCGGCCGGCATCGTGCCGGTCGGCATCGAGCACGACTCCGGGCCGTTGGCCGAGCCTGGCCGTGAGCCAGAAGATACTGCCTTGGCCCGGGGTACTTTCAACCCCTACGTCGCCCCCCATTAGCCGGGCGAATCGCTGGTTGATCGCCAAACCGAGACCGGTGCCGCCAAATTTGCGGGTAATCGATGCGTCGACCTGCTCGAAAGCCTGAAAAAGAGTCGGCAATTTGTCGGCCGCGATGCCGATGCCGGTATCCTCCACGGCGAAACGAACCAGAACGTGGTCGGCATCTTCATCGACGACACTGGCGCGCAAGGAAATGGTACCCTTTTCGGTAAATTTGACCGCATTGCCCAGGAAATTGATCAGCACCTGGCGCAGCCGCGTCACGTCGCCATGCAGGACGGGGGGCAAGTCCGTGATCTCAGTCCGGAAATCCAGGCCCTTGTCGGCGACCCGGTCATGGACCAGAGAACGCGCTTCATCAAACAGCGCAGCCGGCGAAAAATCGACCAGCTCCAGTTCCAGCTTGTCGGCCTCGATTTTGGATAGGTCGAGAATATCGTTGATGACGGCCAGCAGGTGGGTGGCGGCATCGTCGATCTTGCCCAGGCGCTCGCGTTGCTGGTCGTCCAGCTGGTTGCGCCGCAGCAGGTGGGTCAGGCCGATGATGGCATTGAGCGGCGTCCGGATCTCGTGGCTCATATTGGCCAGGAAGACGCTTTTCGATTGATTGGCCTGTTCCGCATCATCGCGCTCCGCCTCGACCCGGCGCCGGTCGTTCAACTCGGCGGTCAGTTTCCGATTCACGTCGCCCAGGTTGTCGTTGGCATCGACCAGGCGGCCGGCCAGCAAGGCATAGGCATCGGCCAGATGTTTGATCTCGTCACAAGTGCCGTCGCGCGCCGAGGCGGCCAATTTCTCGGCCACGGCATGCAGCACGGCCGGGTCGGACAGATCGAGCCCGGCGATGCGGCCGACCGTGTCCTGGAGGTCGTGCAATGGCTTGCTGATACCGCTCGCGATGTGCCAGGACAGCAAGACCAGCACCAGCATGGCGGCACCGATCAGGCCCAGATAGGTCAGCAGCTTGCTGCGGAACTCCGTCTCGACGTCGTCGATATAGATGCCGGTCTGCAGCACCCAGCCCCACGGCACGAACAAGCGGCTGGTCGCCGCCTTTTCCACCGGCCTGGTATTGCCCGGCTTGGGCCACAGGTAATAGACGAACTCGCCCCGGTCGCGTTTGGCCGCCTCGACCAGTTCAAAGACGATGCGTACGCCGTTGGCATCGGTCAGGTGAGCGAAATCCCGGCCGTTCATCTCCGGTTTGATCGGATGCCGGACCATATGGTAATTCAGGTCGTAAATGCTAAAGTAATTGAGGCCGTCATAGCGCATGCGCGACACCGCCATGGCCGCCGTCGCTTCCGCATCCCGACGCGTCAGGGCGCCCTCCTCGACCTGGCTCTGGTAATAATCAAGCACGCTGAACCCCAGTTCGAGCGCATTCTTCGTCCGTCCCTGCTTTTGTTGCAGCAGTTCCTGCTTTTCCAGAACCAGTGTATAGCCGGTGACTGATGAAAGAACCGCCCAGGCCAGTGCGATGAGCAGCACCAGGCGACTGCGTATGCTCAAATGCGAAATCATGACTTCTCCCTCCTGCTGATTCCTACCCGAATCAATGCCAATCCGGTCAGGACGGGGGCCATTCTGTATGCATACGACAGCGGCGTCTGCCGGCCGAACATCCGAGGGTTGTAGCAAAACCGGTCGCGTCAGGAAGGATTTTCCTGATCGGATGCCGCCTGCCGAGCTGCCACCGTCAAAAGCGGCGAAGCAAAAAAAACCCCGGACCTGCCGGGGTTGAAGTACGCAAGGAATTGTGGGCTTAGAAGGCCAGCGACACCTGGGCACCGAACAGCCAGGCACTATCGTTATAGGTGCCTTTAACCGTACCGCGGTTGGCCGCTGCAGTCTGGGCATTGATAACTGCAACCGTCTGGTTGTTATTGATATCGGCATCCTTCACATACAGATAGGCACCTCCGACATCCAAGGTCATGGTTTTGGACGGCTTCCATTGGGCGCCCAGGCTGAACCAGGTTCGGTTGTTGTCGGGCAAGGAAACGAGGCGGTGCTCGGCGCTCTTGACCGGCGTCTGGTCGTAAGCGATGCCCATCTTTAATTTCACCGCTTCGCTAAGCTTGTAGTTCGCCCCCAGTGCGACACGCCAGGTATCGCGGAACTCGGTATCCAGCGTCTGCGCGATGGCGCCGTTCTGCACGCCGGATGTGCGGTAGATATCCACTTTCGGAATGGAACTCCAGCCGGTCCACGAGACGTCGCCAAGCAATTCCCACTGGCTGTTCAACTTTTGCGTCAAGCTGAGGATAAAGGTATCCGGCAGCGTGATGCTGGCCTTGGTATCGCTAGCCCCACCAGCCGCGGTCAACGCGGCAACCGTGGCATCGGAAGCTGCGGAGCCATTGCTGCTCAGCTTCACATCGCCAGTGGTCTCGTATTTGATTTTCGACCGGTAGGACACACCCAGCTTGGTGTCAGGCGTCAGGTTGAACAAGGCACCGGCATTCCAACCCCAGGCGTCATCCGACAGGTTCAGGGTCGCGGTAGCGCCGGTAAAGCCGGCATTGGTCACCGACACGGCGCGAACATACTCCGCATCGATCTTCTGCCAGTTCAGGCCGAAACCGACCGAAACCCATTCGTTGGCACGCCAGGCGATGGACGGATTGATGTTGATCGTCTTTATATCGAAGCTGAGCGATTGCGCGGCACCCTTCCACGGATTGTCGTAGCCGGTCTTCAGACCGAACGGGGCACCGATGCCTAGACCGATGTAAAGATCCTTGTTGAGCGCCATCGACATGTAGGCGTTCGGCACATAGCCCCAGTCGCCACCATTGCCGCCGTCACCGGATGAACCCAGGGCGCCAACCGACGAACCATTGTCCTTGAATTCGAAATTGGTCCTGACCACCGACAGACCACCCGACACCTCGATGCGCTGCAATTGCGTCATGCCAGCCGGGTTGTAGTAGATGGTGCCGGCGTTTTCCGCTACGGCAGCCGAACCGGCGCCCGCATTGCCGATGCCACTGGCGCTTTGCTCACCGAAGAGTTGAAAGCCGGCAGCGGCGGCCGAACCGGAGAAGGCCACGGCCACCAAGGCCGGGATCAGGCGCAGGTTGAAAGTCTTGTACATCGATTTGTCTCCTGTTGTGATTGTGTTGGGGCAAGCCCCGATTTGGTGCAACAATTAAAACTCAAACAAACGTTTGAAATCGTGTTTCATCGAACGAAATTCTCCGCCTTGTTGCGCATACGCAACATCAGCTGCGCAATGCGGCGCGATAGTGCAACGGGCCACCGGTAAAGGGGGCAAAACCGGTGCCGAAGATCACGCCGCCGTCGGCTAAGTCCGCGTCGGCCACGATGCCGTCGGCGACCAGTTGCTCGACGCGGTCGATCAGCGGCTTGACCAGCTTTTCGGCCAGGCCGTACGGCACGCTGGCGGCGCTGCCCTTGGCCGCCTTGCCGGAAGACCAATCGT
>DATGXM010000116.1:0-5245 GCA_035298985.1 Azonexus sp.
ATATTTACCCTCGGCATCAACCACCATTCCGCACCGCTTGCCATCCGCGAGCGGGTGGCGTTTGGCGCCGACAAGCTGGGTCATGCCCTGGCCGACCTGACGCGTGACCGGCCGGTGCGCGAGGTGGCCATCCTGTCCACCTGCAACCGCACCGAAATCTACTGCGCCGCCGAGTCGCCGGACGTGGTGGTCGACTGGCTGGCCCACTACCACCAGGTCGCCCGCGACGAGCTGGCCCCCTACATCTACACCCACGACCAGCCGGCCGCCATTCGCCACGCCTTCCGGGTGGCCAGCGGCCTCGATTCCATGGTCATCGGCGAGCCGCAGATCCTCGGCCAGATGAAGGACGCGGTGCGCGCCGCCGAAGAAAACGGCACGCTCGGCACGCAGCTGCACAAGCTGTTCCAGCGTTCCTTCTCGGTGGCCAAGGAGGTGCGCAGCACGACGGCGATTGGCGCCAACATCGTATCGATGGCCGCCGCCGGCGTGCATCTGGCCGAACGTATTTTCGAGTCGATTGCCGACCAGCGCATCCTGTTCATCGGTGCCGGCGAGATGATCGAGCTGTGCGCTGCCCATTTCTGCGCGCAAAAGCCGAAGCAGGTCACCATCGCCAACCGGACCATTGAGCGCGCCCGCGCCCTGGCCGAGCAATACGGCGGCAGCGCCATCCGTCTCGACGATCTCGGCGAGCATCTGGCGCAGCACGACATCGTCGTCTCCTGCACCGCCAGCCCGCTGCCCATCATCGGCCTGGGCATGGTTGAGCGGGCGATCAAGGCGCGCCGCCATCGGCCGATGTTCATGGTCGATCTGGCCGTGCCGCGCGACATCGAGGAAGAAGTCGGCCAACTCGACGATATCTTCCTGTACACCGTCGACGATCTGGCGCAGGTGGTCGAAAGCGGCATCGAATCGCGGCAGGCTGCCGTGGTCGAGGCCGAGGACATCATCGCCCACCGGGTCAAGGATTTCCTCGGTTGGCTGGAATCGCGCGATACGGTGCCGGTCATCCGCTCGCTGCGCGACTCGGCTGAACGCATGCGCCGCCACGAGATGGAGCACGCGCTGAAGCTGCTGGCCAAGGGCGAGAATCCGGAAAAGGTACTCGAGCACCTGTCGCATCGCCTGACCAACAAGTTCCTGCACGCGCCGACGCAGACCCTGAACGTCGCCGACGGCGGCGAACGCGCCGAACTGCAAGCGGCCGCCGCCCGCCTGTTCCACCTGCACACCGGCGACTAGCCAGTCGGTGCCAAGGCCCGGCAGCGGCAAACGGCGCAGCCGATCAACCGGCATTTTCACCGGCGGCGGGCTATGGTGTACGCATGTGGCGCCCCTTCCTGTTCCTGCTGACTTTCGCACTCGCCGTGCCGGCGCTGGCCGAACCTTCTGCCGAGCGGCTACGCGTGCCGCTCGGCTTTTCCATCGCGCTGTGGGCAAAGGCGGATAACGCCCGGCAGTTGGCGCTCGGCGGTCACGACGCGACAGGCGGCACCGTCTATGTCGGCTCGATGCAGGCCGGCAAGGTGCATGCAGTGCGCTTCGACGGCGCCATGCGGGCGATCGGCGTTACGGTCGTCGCCGATGGCCTGCGCCTGCCGACCGGTCTGGCCTGGCGCGACGGCAGTCTGTACGTGGCGGCGCAGAACCGCATCCTGCGCTACGACGACATTGACCGCCGTATCGACCGGCCGTCGCCCCCCGTCGTCGTAACCGACCGCCTGCCCGACGACCGCCACCACGGCTGGAAATTCATCGCCTTCGGCCCGGACGGCAAGCTCTACGTGCCGGTCGGCGCGCCGTGCAATGTCTGCGCCGCCGATCCCGAGCGCTACGCGCTGATCCTGCGCATGAATGCGGATGGCAGCGCATCGGAGGTCTACGCCCGCGGCATCCGGAACAGCGTCGGTTTCGACTGGCAGCCGGGCAGCGGCGCGCTGTGGTTCACCGACAACGGCCGCGACTGGATGGGCGACGAGCAGCCGCCCGACGAGCTGAACCGGGCGCCGGTCGCCGGCCTGCACTTCGGCTTTCCGTACTGCCACGGCGGCGACATCGCCGATCCGGAATTCGGCCTGCGCCACGCCTGTCGCGAATTCACGCCGCCGGCGCAGAAGCTCGGCCCGCACGTCGCCGCCCTCGGCATGCGTTTCTACAGCGGCACCATGTTCCCGCCCGAATACCGCGGCAGCGTCTTCATCGCCGAGCACGGCTCGTGGAACCGCGGCCGCAAGATCGGCTACCGGGTCAGCGTCGCCCGCGTCGATGGCGACCGCGTGCGCGCCTATGAGCCGTTCGCCGACGGCTGGCTCGACGGCGACAAGGTCAGTGGCCGCCCGGCCGATGTGCTGGTGCTGCCCGACGGCTCGCTGCTCGTCGCCGACGACGAGGCCGGCGCCATCTGGCGGATCACCTACCGGCGCTAGGCGGCGAATTCAGGAGTCTGGCCGGGCCGGCAAGGCATTGCCTGGAATCTATTGCAGAATGCGTTTGCGGCTGGCCGCGACGATGCGATTCCGCCCGTCCCGCTTGGCTTGGAGCAGCGCCTCGTCGGCGGCCTCGATCATTGAACTGACGGTGACGTAGTGGGGCACGGCGGCAATGCCGCAACTGAAACTGGCGCGCAGCGCGCCACGGCCGTGGGCGTGCGGCAACTGGGAAAAGTCCTCGCGGATGCGGTCGAGCAGGTGGATGGCCTGGTTCGGATCGACGCCGCCGAGGGCGACGATGAACTCCTCGCCGCCGTAGCGCCCGATCAGGTCGGTGTTGCGCAGGCGGCCGCGCAGCAGCCAGGCCAGGCTGCGGATCACCTGGTCGCCGACCGGATGGCCGTAGTTGTCGTTGATCGACTTGAAACGGTCGATGTCTATCATCGCCACCACCAGTTGGCCGGCCGGCAATGTCCGGCGCAGCATCTGCTCGAGCTGCCCCTTGGCCGCCGAGTGGTTGAGCAGCCCGGTCAGGCTGTCGTGGCGGCCGGAGCGCAGCATGTCGCGATAGCGTTCGATCTTGGTCTTGACCACCGAGGCCAGGATGATCGGATTGGCCGGCTTGGTCAGGAACTGGTCGCCGCCCAGGCGCAGGGCTTCGACCTGCTGCGCGATGTCGGTCTCGCCGGACAGGTAGATGACCGGCAGCGACTGGTATTCCGGAATCTGGCGCAGGGCGCGGGTGACTTCGACGCCGGTGCAGAAGGGCATGTACATGTCCATCAGGATGGCGTGCGGCCGGTATTCGGCGCAGGCCTGGAGCAGTTCCAGCGGGGTGTGGATGGCGCGGCTGTCGATGCCGTGCAGGTCGAGGGCGCGCTGGATATGGGCGACGGCGGTTTTCGAATCCTCGACGATGAGGACGCGATGCGTCTCCTGCTCGCGGCTTTCGACCAGGTCGAGAATGCGCGACAGGATGTCGCTCAGCCTGACCTCGGCCGGGATGCAGACATTGGCGCCGGCCCGCTGCAGGCCGACGATGGCCTCCAGCGACGACGGCACCGACAGGCAATAGACGTAGCTGGCGACGTAGCGCTGTTTGAGGTCTTGCAGCGTGGCGAGCGCCTGCGGCGGGTAGCTGCTGTTTTCCTGGTCGGGAACCAGGATGACGGCGAGCGGGGCTTCCTCCAGGTCCGGCTGATCTTCCCAGGCGATGGCGTGCGGCCGGAAACCGTAGAAGGACAGTTGCTCGACCAGCGCGGCGCGCCACGGATGGCCGTGGCGGGAGACGATCAGCACATTGCGCTGGCGCACCCAGGGGTCGTGTTCGGTATCGGGGTCGTCGCTCAGGCGCTTGGTGATCACCGCCGGCGTTTCGTGGCGGTGCAGCAGTTGCAGGATGGTGCTCAGCTGCTGGCTGATCGCTTCGGCCTGCTCTTCCGACACCGGGCGCAGGGTGTGGTCGGTGAAGAAGGCGAGGGCCCGGTTCTCCAACTCCTGGCAGGCGCTGGCCAGGCCGGGCAGATGCTGCTGGTTCAGGCGCTCGGTCAACCCGTTCAGGGACAGCGTGAACTCGACGAACTGGTCGAAGTCGCCACTGCTGCGGTAACTCTGCCAGCGCAATTCGAGCGTTTTCGCCAGGGCGATGAGGGAGTGGGAGACTTCTTGCATGCAGGGTCAGCCGATAAGCCGCTGATTATTGCGTCATATCCCGGTCCTGGCAATTGCCTTTCATCGCCGACGAGCGGCGATCTCGGTTAAAATTTCGCCCCCTGAATCAATTACCTGGCTGGCCTGTCCCATGAAATCGAGCATCCGCCAAAAACTGGAGTTGCTGGTCGATCGCCTCGATGAAATCGACCGCATGCTGTCGGCGCCCGACGCCGCCGACAACATGGAGCAGTTTCGCAAGCTGTCGCGCGAGCGCGCCGAGGTCGAGCCGGTGGCCATCCAGTTCAACGCCTTCCGCCAGGCCGAAAACGACCTGCGCGAAGCCGAGGCCATGCTGGCCGATCCGGACATGCGGGAATTCGCCGAGGAGGAAATGGCCGCGGCCAAGGCCCGCCTGCCCGAACTCGAGATCGAGTTGCAGAAGCTGCTGCTGCCCAAGGACCCCAACGACGAAAAAAGCGTCCTGCTCGAAATCCGCGCCGGTACCGGCGGCGACGAATCGGCGCTGTTCGCCGGCGACCTGTTCCGCATGTATTCGCGCTACGCCGAGCGCCAGCGCTGGAAAGTCGAAGTCGTTTCGCGCAACGAGTCGGACCTCGGCGGCTATCGCGAGATCATCTGCCGCATCGCCGGCAACGGCGCCTACTCGAAGCTCAAGTTCGAATCGGGCGGCCATCGCGTGCAGCGCGTCCCCGAGACCGAAGCGCAGGGACGCATCCACACGTCGGCCTGCACGGTGGCCGTGATGCCGGAAGCCGACGAGCTGGCCGACGTGCACATCAACCCGGCGGACTTGCGCATCGACACCTTCCGCGCCTCGGGCGCCGGCGGACAGCACATCAACAAGACCGACTCGGCGGTGCGCATCACGCACGTCCCGACCGGCATCGTCGTCGAATGCCAGGACGACCGCTCGCAGCACCGCAACAAGGCGCAGGCGATGTCGGTGCTGGCGGCGCGCATCAACGACGCGCAAGCCCGCGAGCAGCAGCAGATCGCCAGCACGCGCAAGAACCTCATCGGCAGCGGCGACCGTTCGGAACGCATCCGCACCTACAACTTCCCGCAGGGCCGCATCACCGACCATCGCATCAACCTGACGCTCTACAAGATCGACGCCGTCATGGACGGCGAACTCG
>DATGXM010000117.1:0-6652 GCA_035298985.1 Azonexus sp.
CACCGCCTGCCGGACCGCGGCGAGCTGGCCGCTGGTCGACGGCCAGGCGCTGGGCATCGCGGTCAACCTGTCGGCGCGGCAACTGAAGGAACCCGGCCTGCCGGCCATGGTCGCCGACGCGTTGGCCGTCTCCGGCTTGCCGCCGGACTGCCTGGAGCTGGAAATCACCGAGAGCATGATCATGGGCGACGTCGAGCACACCATCCGCATGCTCAAGTCGATCAAGGCCCTTGGCGTGCGTATTGCGGTCGACGACTTCGGCACCGGCTATTCCTCGCTCAGCTACCTGCAACGCCTGCCCATCGACACGCTGAAAATAGATCGCTCCTTCGTTTCCGGCTGCAACCGCGGCGGCAAGGCGATGGCCATTCCGCACGCCATCATCTTCCTGGGCAAGACCCTGAACCTGCACATCGTCGCCGAAGGCGTCGAAACCGCGGCGGAAAGGGATGTGCTGGCGATGAGCGGCTGCAACGAATTCCAGGGCTATTTCTTTGCCCGGCCCATGCAGGCGGCGGCGATAGGTGACTATCTACGGTCGATTCTGAACTGACCCGGTGCCGCGCAGCGGGTCACCCAGCAGCGTAGCAGGCCGTAGTTCGGCCAAAGCTGACCTTGGCCCTTAGCCTGAATCGCAGCAATAAATGGCTTGACAGCCGTTCAGTTGCAAATCAACGCTATTGCCTTAAGGCCAGTTCTTTTTTGTTGCGCGGCGCGCCGCCGAAATGCAGTTCAATCTCCCCCACCGGTAGCGGATGTGAGAACAGATAGCCTTGAGCAACCGCACAGCCGCTGGCTAGTAGCGTGATCTTTTGGTCCTCTGTTTCGACCCCTTCGGCGACGACGCGAATGTCCAGGGCATTCGCCATGGCAATGATCGCACTAGCAATGGCGCGGTCGTGTGACTTGTGGGAAATGCCATCGACAAAGCTGCGGTCGATCTTGATCTCGTCAAGCGAGTAGCGTTTCAGATAGCTCAAGGACGAATAACCAGTACCGAAATCATCGAGGCTGAGGTGAAGGCCCAGTGATTTCAATTGCGTAATCATGGCCAGCACATAATCGACATTTTCGAGCAGGGCATGTTCGGTGAACTCGAGCGCCAGGCACCGCGAATTCAGACCATACTTGCTCAGCAGACGCTCGACTTTTTCCGGAAAGTGCGCCTTGCGCAATTGCCGTGATGAAATGTTCACGGAAATTCGCGGCACTTCAAGATCGACCGATTTCCAGGCACCGATCTGCCGGCAGACGCTCTCCAGTACCCATTCGCCTACGACTTCGATCAGGCCGGTTTCTTCGGCGACCGGAATAAAGCGGTCGGGCGGAATCAGGCCGCGCTCCGGGTGCCGCCAGCGCAGCAATGCCTCCAGCCCGACGACCAGGCCAGTCTGCATATCGATCTGCGGCTGGTACACCAGATACAGTTGGCCGTGCTCCAGTGCCTGACGCAGGTCGGATGCATAAAACATGCGTTCGCTGGTCAGCGCCTTCAATTCCTCGGTGAAGAACTGGAAGTTGTTCTTGCCGCTGTCCTTGGCGCGATACATTGCCACATCGGCACTCTTCAGCAAGGTCTGGGTATCGGCACCGTCTTCGGGATACATGCAGATGCCGATGCTGACCGTCGTATAAACATTGCGCTCTTCCAGAACGTGCGGCAACGAAAGCTGGTTGATGATGCGTTCGGCAGTCGCGCTGACCTCCGTCGGCCGGGTGTTTTCCAGCAGGATGGTGAATTCGTCGCCGCCGAACCGGGCGACCGTGTCGCCAGCGCGCACGCATTCCGACAGTCGGCCGCTGACCTGGCGCAACAGCAGGTCGCCAACGTCGTGACCCATCGAATCGTTGATGATCTTGAAATTATCGACATCGACAAACATCACCGCGACCTGGGTCTTGCCGCGATTGGCCTTGGCGATCGCCTGCTTCAGTCGATCGACATAGAGGGCCCGGTTGGGCAGCCCGGTCAACTCGTCGTGAGTGGCCAGATATTCGATGCGTTTCTGCGATTCCTTGACGATCGAGATGTCGCTGAAAATTCCGACATAGTGCAGGATTTCACCTTGGGCATCCTTGACGGAATTGATGGTCAGCCACTCGGGGTAGATTTCACCGTTCTTGCGCTTATTCCAGATTTCGCCCTGCCACCAACCTTTACTTTGGATCTGCTGCCACATTTCGGCGTAGTACTCGGCACCATGTTTGCCGGAACTCAACAGGTTGCTATTCTTGCCAATGACTTCGTGCTCGTTATAGCCGGTGACATCGACGAAGGCCTTGTTGACCGTCATGATCATGCCGTGAGGGTCGGTGATCACGATCCCCTCGCCGGAATGGTCGAAAACCCGTGCCGTGAGACGTAGCTGATTTTCTGCTTCCTTGCGTGCCGTGATATCGGTGGACTGCGTACACACCGCATAAACGACACCATCGGCGTCATGTAGCGGAAAGCGGACAGAGAGAAATATCCGTTCGCCCTGCGGTGTTTCGACACACTCTTCGAACTCGACCGCATCATTGGCCTTCATGGCTTCCAGATCGTTACGGCGGAATTCGTCGGCAATGCCGCGCGGGAACAGCTGCCGGTCGGTCTTGCCGAGAGCATTGTCGGGAGCCACGCCGAAGACGTCGACGAAACGGCGATTGACGAAGATGTAGCGCCCGGACGGATCCTTCAGCGACGACAAGGCATGCGAATTGTCCATGATTGCCATCATCTTTTCCTGGCTGTTGCGGGCGGCGACTTCTGCGGCGTACAGCTCTGTGTTGTCGATCAGGAAGATGATGGCGCCGCGTACTCCGGTAGGCGAGAAGTTGGGCGTGACGTGCAGGATGTAATGGCGGTTTTCGGAGGCGAGCGCAGTTTCGGCCGGCTTGCCATCGCCAATAACCTGACGCACCGTATCAGTGAAGTCGGTCATGCCGCGCGGCCGCTTGATCCGGCTTAAGCGCTGGCCGACCGCAGCCGGTGCGAGGAAGAACAGTTCGGCGGCCGGGCGGTTGTAGCGTTCGAGTTCCAGGTCGCGATTGACCACAAATAGCGGAAAGCCGATGCAGTTCTGGACGTTCTCGATGTCGTAGGCGATTTCGGAGAGTTCGCCCGACTTGACCTGAAGCTCTTCATTGACCGTGGTCAGCTCTTCGTTGGTCGACTGCAGTTCCTCATTGGCAGCCTCCAGTTCCTCGTTGGAAGACTGCAACTCCTCGTTGGCCGCTTGCACCTCCTCGTTGAGAGCCTGCATTTCCTCGTTGGAAGTTTCCAGTTCCTCGATCACTGCCTGCAGGTGCTCGCGCGTCGCCACCAGCTCGTCTTCGAGTTCCTTGACGTTCCAGCCACTGACTCTGTCACCGCCTGCCGCCTGCCCTTCGACCGTACGAGCCCTCGGCGCCGGCTCGAAGCAGACCAGAAACAGACCATTCAGATTGCCATGACTGAGATGATGAACGGCAAGACGGACAACGCGTTTGCCCCCCTCCAGTTTCAGCGCCCGCGGGCGTCCGTAGGCGGAAATTTTTTTGTGCAAGGCTTGGTGAGTCAGGGTCTGCAGGTCAGCCCCGAACTCCGCCCGGATCATGTGCAACAGATCGAAGGTGGGTTTGCCGTCTGAAATGTTGAGATATTCGCCGGGATTGCCGTAGAGATGCAGTATCTCGAAGCTGCCATTGATCAACACACCAGGCGGCAGATAAAAACGCGAGGCGGCATCGAGATACTGGAATTCGCTACTTTTTGTCGTGCTGGCGGCATGTGCCGGTGCAGTTTTTTCCGGTGCCGGCAAGGTAAATGCGCCTCCGACGAAGGGGGGACGGTTCAGCGCATTTTCGCGCAGGAATATCTTGGCATCCTTGTCCTGGTGGCGGAACAAGGACTCCTGCTGATAGATGTTCTCGGAGCGGCCGAGAAACAGGTAGCCCCCGGGGCGCAGCGCGTAATGAAACATCGAAAGTATCTTGGCCTGCAGTTCGGCCTGGAAATAGATCAGGACATTGCGGCAGCTGATCAGGTCGAGACGCAGAAAGGGCGGGTCTTGCGCCAGATCCTGGCGGGCAAAGACGACCATTTCGCGCAGCAGCTTGGAGACTTCGTAACTGTCGTTCCTGGCCGAAAAGTACTTGGCAATCAGCGTCGGCTCGATCTCGCTCAGCGAGGCCGAGGAATAGACGCCTTTGCGGGCCGTCGCCATCGCATTGACATCGAGGTCGGTGGCAAAGATTTGCACCTTGAAGCGATTGAGTGCGGAACCGATCTGTTCGCAAAGAAGTATGGCGATGGAATAGACCTCTTCACCCGTCGCGCAGCCGGCAATCCAGATCCGTATCTCGTCGCCCGGACGCTTTTCCTGGACGATCTTCAGCAAAGTCTTGGCCAGGGCATCGAAGGCTGTCCTGTCCCGGAAGAATGCGGTGACCGAGATGAGGATGTCCTTGCACAGGTGGTCGAGTTCCTCCGGATCGGCATCGACATACAGGAAATAGTCTTCGAGTGACGCCAGGTGATTGGCCGCCATGCGACGTTCGATACGTCGCCAGACGGTATTTTCCTTGTAACCGCTGAAATCGACCTTGGTCCGCTGGCGTACCTTCATCAACAGTTGCTTGAGGGTCGAGGCGCTGCCACTGGTTTTTTCCGGCGGCAATATATGATCGCGGGAATCGGCGATGTCGGCGATTTTCTGGGCAATCTGGTCGGGGGGCAAAATCCAGTCGACACAACCAGTGTCGATCGCCGACTGCGGCATTCCGCCGTACTTGGCGCTGCTCGGCTCCTGAGCAAAGGTAAAGCCACCTCCCGCCTTGATTTCCCGAACACCTTGCGACCCATCGCTGCCCGTGCCGGACAGTATGATGCCAATTGCGTCTTCGCCATACTGTTCCGCCAGCGAAGTCAGGAAGACATTGACGGAGGGCTTGGGAACCATCTTGCGGGCGGTGGTGACCAGATGAAAGCAGCCATTGCGTATCGTCACGTTGCTATTGGCTGGCGTAATGAAGATGGTGTCTGGTTCCGGCGCAAAACCATCCTCGATTTCCTTGACGGCCATGGCCGTGTCGCGGCCGAGCAACTGGACGAGCATGCTCCGGTAAGTCGGCGACAGATGCTGCACAACCACGTAGCACAAGCCCAGTTTGATGGGCAGGCTGGAAATCAGTGCCGACAGTGCTTCGAGGCCGCCCGCCGACGCACCGATACCAACCAGATAATGGCGCCGCGGCGCTGGCGGGGATGAAGCAGATTTGGCGGTGGCGGACGACTTGCTCTTCTTCGAAGGTGCCAGGGCCGCCTTTGGCGACTGCTTCATAGTTATGTCTCCAGTAGGGTTATTTGATTATTGCATAAGTTGCGGCTGGCAGACTGGCTGAAATTTATGTGAATTCAATTCGTTGCTGAAGTTGCTGTTGCAAAAATGTAACCCTCCTCCTGAAACGTGCTGCAAAGGCAGCTGCCGGACAACAGGCTCGAATGGTGCGTTGTCGGCCAGGTTGCCATGATGATTTTGACGGCAATGCCATGCGCGATGGGCAGTTCAGTAGTGAGCGTGGTGAGCTAATCGGTGGCCCGGGCGACGTGGGCAGGGGCGTGGCCACAAGGCAGAAAGCCGCGCTTCACTGCATCTTGGGCGGAAAGACAGCAAAATCACGATTGCTGCCAATTCTGCACCGAGGACCAAGGCCCGCCATGGCCAGGAAGCAGCCGCTCTGGCAATCAATACGACTGCCTGTTGAGCCAGCTTTACTCCAGATATTCGACCATCAACTGCGGGCTTTCGACGCCCATGTATTCGTTGATCGCCAGGCGGTAGGCAAGACGAGTGCGGCCGCCGGGCTGGGTGCTGAAATTGAACTGGATGGCGTCGATGCGGCTGTTGCCCTTGCGCAGGCGCAGCTTGAGGTGTTTTTCCTTGAGGATGCGCTGCTGTTCGACATCGAATTCGTCGACGAACAGCGGGGCCGGGAAGCCCTGGCCCCAGATTTCGTTTTCCAGCAGGCGGGCGGCTTCCAGCGACAGGTAGCCGCCTTCCAGGTTGCCGTCGGTTTCCAGCGTGCGGGTCAGGTCGGCCGGGTCGAGCAGTTCGCGGGCGACGGCGGCGAAGGTCTGGCTGAAGCGTTCGAAATCGCCTTCGCGCAGGGTGGCGCCGGCCGCCATGGCGTGGCCGCCGAAGCGCACCAAGAGGCCGGGTTGGCGCTTGGCGACGAGATCGAGCGCGTCGCGCAGGTGCAGGCCGGGAATGGAGCGGCCGGAACCCTTGATGATGCCGCCTTCGCCGGGGGCGAAGGCGAACACCGGGCGGTGCAGCTTGTCCTTGATGCGCGAAGCGAGGATGCCGACCACGCCCTCATGCCAGCCTTCGTCGAACAGCGCGATGCCGGCGGCGGCATCGTCGAGCGCCATCGAGTCGAGCAGGGACAGCGCCTGTTCCTGCATGCCGGCCTCGATTTCGCGCCGTTCGCGATTGAAGTTGTCGAGTTGCTGAGCGATGGTTAGGGCGCGGGCCGGGTCGTCGGTAAGCAGGCATTCGACGCCGAGGCGCATGTCGGCCAGGCGGCCGGCGGCGTTGAGGCGCGGGCCGAGCAGGAAGCCGAGGTCAAAGGCCGTGGCGCGCTTCGGATCGCGGCCGGCGGCCTTGAACAGGGCGGCGATGCCGGCCTG
>DATGXM010000118.1:0-5218 GCA_035298985.1 Azonexus sp.
TGGCGCGCAACGCCATCGCCGAGCGCTTCGGCCTGCCGCCCCGCCCGCTCGATGATTGCCCGCAACTGCATGAGGACGGCGCTACCTTCGTCACCCTCACCCAGCACGGGCGGCTGCGCGGCTGCATCGGCAGCCTCGAAGCATGGCGCCCCCTGGACCAGGATGTCCGGGAAAATGCCCTCGCCGCTGCCTTCCGCGATCCGCGCTTTACCCCCTTGAGCAGCGACGAATGGCCCGCCACCCGGGTCGAGGTTTCCTTGTTGACGCCGGCCGTGGCGATGTCCTTTACCGACGAAGCCGACGCCCTGGCTCAGTTGCGCCCGGGGATAGACGGCCTGATCTTTTCTGCAGCCGGCCGTCGTTCGACCTTCCTGCCCCAGGTCTGGGAGCAGTTACCGGACCCCGCGCAATTCATGGCCCACCTGAAACAGAAGGCCGGCTTGCCTGTCGAATACTGGAGTCCCGACGTTCGGCTGGAACGCTATGCGGTCAGGAAATGGAAGGAGGAACAGACATGAGCCAACACGGAACGCTGCACCCGGGCCGCTGGTGGCACGCCTTGCCCGACGGCCGCGTCCAGTGCGACCTGTGCCCGCGCGACTGCCAGCTGCACGAAGGTCAGCGCGGCGCCTGTTTCGTCCGCCAGATGGTCGATGGCGCCATGCAGCTGACCACCTATGGCCGCTCGTCGGGTTTTTGCATCGACCCGGTCGAGAAGAAGCCGCTCAACCATTTCTACCCGGGCAGCAGCATCCTGTCCTTCGGCACCGCCGGCTGCAACCTGGCCTGCAAATTCTGCCAGAACTGGGACATTTCGAAATCGAAGGACATGGATCGCCTGATGGACAACGCCACGCCGCAGATGATTGCGCGTGCGGCGAAGCGCCATGGGGCTGACGCGGTGGCCTACACCTACAACGACCCGGTGATTTTCGCCGAATACGCCATCGACACGGCGCTCGCCTGCCGGGAGCAGGGCGTCCGCAATGTCGCGGTGACCGCCGGCTATGTCCATGCCGAGCCGGCGCGCGAGTTCTTTGCCGTCATGGATGCCGCCAACGTCGATCTCAAGGCCTTCACCGAGACCTTCTACCACAAGCTGTGCATCGCCCATCTGCAACCGGTTCTCGACACCCTGGCCTACATCCATCACGAAACCGACTGCTGGCTGGAGATCACCACCCTGCTCATACCGGGGCAAAACGACAGCCCGGCGGAAATCCGGGAACTGGCGGCATGGGTGGCGAAGGAACTGGGACCGGATGTGCCGTTGCATTTCACGGCCTTCCATCCCGACTGGAAAATGAACGACCTGCCGCCGACGCCGGCCTCGACGCTGGCCCAGGCCCGGCGCATCGCGCTCGATGCCGGCCTGCACTACGTCTACACCGGCAACGTCCATGACAGCGAGGGCGGCACCACTTTCTGCCCGAATTGCAAGGCGGCGCTGATCGTCCGCGACTGGTACGATATACGCCGCTATGATCTGACTTCCGATGGCCGCTGCCCCCACTGCCAGAGCGCCATCGCCGGCCGCTTCGGCAAGACCCTGGGGCGCGACGGCCACGCCTTCGGCCCCAACCGCATTCCCGTCCGTCTTTCCTGATGATTCGCCATATCGCGCTGCATACCCCGCACGGCTCCTTGCACGGCCAACTCGACCGCCCCCAGCATTCCCGCGGCCTGATCCTGATCGCCCGCGCCCACCGAATTGCCGATGACGACTCCCTGGCCGCCAGCCTGGCGGCCGAAGGCTATGCCGTACTCGCCATGGACCTGCTCACCGCCGACGAACTCCATTTTGTCGATGCCACGCAGAACGTACCGCGCCTGGCGCAGCGCTTGCTCGACATCCTCGACCTGATCCGCCACGACGGCGACACGCAGAATTTGCCGCTCGCCATCTACGCCAACGGCGATGCCGCGCCGGCCGCCATTCGTTGCGCCGCCCAGCGCGATACCCAAGTCAAGGCCCTGGCTTGCCACGGCGGATTGATCGACCGCGCCGGGCTGCAATCGCTGCAGTTGCTGGTTGCGCCGCTGCTGATGATTTTCGAGCCCGACGATGCGCTGTCTCCGGCGGCCTATCAGCGCGCCGCTGCGTATCTGGGCGGAGTGCACCAGGAAGTAATGCTCGAGGTGGGGGAGCATCCGGTAGCCAGCGTTGCCGGCTGGTTCGCCCGGCATCTCGTCGTTTAGACGATCCGCGCGGGCGCAATGGACATTGGCTTCTGGTCGACTATGCTGAAAGAAACAAACTACTTCTTTCAGGGAGACTTCCATGTCCTTCTTCGACTCGCCCCTCGCTCGTTGCGAAGCGGTTCGCGAATGGGTACTGACCGACGAAACACAAGCGGAATGTACGCGCGAACATGATTGCCCGCCGGGCTTCAACTGTCCGCTATGCGCTTATTTCGCCGAAAACAGCGGCATAAGCGAGGAGGCCACGCTGGAAATGCTGGCCTCCAGTATGCCGAAGCACTAAGCACCGTGCCTCAACCTGCAGCGTAATCCCCGGTACGGGCGCCGGAAACCGGCGTTTTACCCCGCCCCCAGCCGGAGTCCAGGCATAGATTGAACAGGCGCCGCTCGATATTGATACGACGCTCCGCCATGCCCTGCGGCGGGCCGGCGTTGTCGTGGCGCCGCTGTCCTTCCCGACGCCTTTCCTGGCTTGGCTTTGAGTCCATTTTTCTTACCCCTGCAAAAAACCTGTCGGCGCGGCTTGGCGATGGCCATTTCATCCACAATGACATTATGGTCATCATATCACTCCGTGGCCGTCCCCAAAAAACGACAGAGCGCGCAATTTCCATCCTGTCCGGTGACAAAGCGCCTGAAGGAGGCAATTGATCGCGAATATTGCTATCACCTGTGCTATATATGGCATTTATTTCATTAACCAGCGAATCTGAATCATGAATACACCCGACGCCACTGTGTACGGCACCGAAGACATCCTCAGAAGCCTTTGCAACTCGGTTACCAAGGTGCTTTCGATTGCCACGCAAAGTCAGATTCATTATTCCGGCATGGTTCAGCGCATTACCAAGACCTGCCTGAAACCGGATATCGGCTGCTTCGTGCTGTTCGACGGCGGCTTTTCCGGGCTGGTCGTCATCAACTTCTCGGCATCCGCCGCCATGGAACTGTACGAGAGCTACATGCTGCACATGGGGATGGACAAGCAGGGGCTGGCCACCTCGCACACCTCGGACGAAGTCGGCAATGTCATGGGCGAACTGATGAACCAGATCGTCGGCGATTTCACCGGCAAGGTCGCCCGCGAGTTGCAGACCCACATCACGCAAAACCAGCCGAAGATGCTGGCCCTCAACAAGCAGGTCATGCTCAGCGTCGACACCAACCTCGACAAGCCGGAATCGCGGCGCGTCACCTTCTACACCAGCCGCAACAACATCTTCTATCTCGAACTGGCCATGGACCGCACCGAGTTCATCAAGCTCAACGATTTCGAGACCGGCGAAGCGCCGGACCCCGACGAATTGCTCGCCCAGGTCAACGCTCAGCCGAAAACGACCGCCGAAGTATCCGCCACCAGCGAGCATGACGATCTGCTGAACTCCCTCGGCATGTGAGGCCGGGCATGACTGTCACCATCTATCACAACCCACGCTGCTCCAAGAGCCGCGAGACGCTCGCCCTGTTGCAGGAGCGCGGCCTGACGCCCCAAGTCGTTGCCTACCTCGACCAACCGCCATCGCCGGAAGAAATCCGTAACCTGCTGAAACTGCTCGCCCTGGACGACGCTCGCGCCCTGATGCGCAAGGGCGAAGCGGAATATGCAGAACTCGGCCTCGACAATCCCGCCCTCGACCAGGATGCGCTGATCGCCGCCATGGCCAGCCATCCTCGCCTGATTGAACGGCCTATCGTGGTCAATGGCGACCAGGCTGCCCTCGGCCGCCCGCCGGAAAAGGTACTGGCCATTCTTTGAGTGATTTTTGGTCGTTTAGCCAGCGTTCCAGTTCGGAAACGGCCTGCCCATGATGCTTGTGGAATTTTTGCTGCTAAGCAACTTTCCGCCCGAAAGATCGAGGTTCATCGCATAACAAGGATTTTGGCCGGCACCAACGATGTGAAATATCACCGTGGCATTATTTTTGCCGCCGTATAAAATCATCAGAATTCAAATAAATCCCGTCCGGGAGGGGAACATCTTGAACAAGAACAGCCTGATTTCGGCCCTCATCGCGCTGGCCGTCGTCCTGCCGGCCGACAGCTATGCCAAGGGACGCATCCGCTCGTCGCATTCGCACGGAACATCCGAGTCGCATTCATCACACGCCACCGAGTCCCACAGCAGCGAAAGCGGCTCCGGCTTGGTGCGCAGTGCTATCGCACGCTCCAATCGCTCCGACGGCAATTCCACGGCGGATGGCGCCTCGGCCAATCCCGGCACGCCGCTGACTGCCGAAGAAGACGCCAACCTGCGCCGCATCCATGAGGAAAAGGAAGCCGCCCGCGCCAAGCGGGACGCCGAAGCCCTGGCCGCCCGCAAGCTGCAACAGGCGGCCGATGAAGAAAAGCGCAGCGAACTGGCCGAGCAGGCCGCCATCGCCCGCGCCGAAGAGCAGAAGCGCAGGGACGCCGCGGCCGTAGCCAAGAATCGCGAACTCGCCCTGCTCGAACGCCAACAACGCCAGGCCGCCTGGGAAGCGCGCTGCCAGATCAAGCCGGTGATGAGCGACGAGGAAATCGCCACCTGCAAGGAAGTCTGGACCACGCCGGCACGCTGATCTCCAGGATTGCGGGACCCGCCACGCCCTTGCTCAGGGCGTGGCGACCGTCCGATTGTCGGCCCTGCCCAACGGGCAACATCGCGCGGACCACGCTGTCGAAGCGGCTATAATCCCAGGCCCGCAACGCCATCCACACCGTAGTGTCCGCCTCTCCCAACCTATTGTCTCTAGCCGGGCTCCCCAAGTCCGGCTCGCGCATCGACCTGCCCTTCCTGGCGGGTTCTTCGGACGCCCTCGCCCTGGCCGAGATGGCCGCCGGCAATCCGGGCAAGCTCCTCGCCGTCGTCACCGCCAATGCCGCCGACGCGCAGCGCCTGCTCGATGAAATTCCATGGTTCAGCCCGAACCTGCGCGTACGCTTGCTGCCGGACTGGGAAACGCTGCCCTACGACACCTTTTCGCCGCACCAGGACCTCGTTTCCGAGCGCCTTGCCACGCTGTGGGCGGCGACCCAG
>DATGXM010000119.1:0-1510 GCA_035298985.1 Azonexus sp.
ATTAGCCAGGCCGCCGTTTCGCCCAGGCTGCCTGGGCGGCTGCCGATGAAGGACAGGGCCGGCGCATGCTGCAGCGAGTCGAACAGGCTGATGCCGCGCGACAGTTCGGTCTTGGCGAAGCCGAGCATCGTTGCGCTGGTCACCGCATCGAAGGCCGGCGGCACGCCGCGCAGCACGATGAGCAGGCCTTCGATCGGCCCCGGCGCACCGGCACTGAACAGCGGCAACGGCGCCACCCAGGCCGTCATCTGGACCGGGAAGGAAATGAGCAACGCGACCCGCGCCACCATGGCCGGGTTGAACAGGTTCTGGCCGATGCCGCCGAAAGCCTGCTTGCCCAGCGTCGTCGCGAACAGGCCGCCGAAGACGCCGATCCACCACGGCGTCCAGGGCGGCAGCGAAACCGCCAGCAGCCAGCCGGTGAGCATGGCCGAACCGTCGTGCAGCACCGGCAGCACCTCGCGGTTCATCAGGCGCAGGCAAAAGGCCTCGCCGAACATCGCCGCGGCGACGGTGATCAGCCACAGGTAGAAGGCCGGCCAGCCGTAGAGCCAGAAGCCGTACAAGGTGGCCGGAGCGAGCGCCAGCATGACCAGGGCCATGATGCGCCCCGGGCTGTTACTGGTCGTGGTGTGCGGTGCGGCGACCGGTGTTCCGTATGCGTGGCTCATGCTGAAGCTCCCTCGGTTTTTTCGGCAGTAGCCGGTGGCGCCGCCGTCGCTGCGGCAGCCTTGGCGGCCTCCCGCTCGGCCTTGCGGCGGGCAGCGGCTTCCGCCTTCTCGCGGTTCTCGCGTTCGATGCGGGCGCTCTTCGCCTCGGCTAGGCGCTTGGTCGCCTCGGTGCGCAACTTGGTGCGCTCGGCCGAAGTCAGTTCGCCCTTGGCATGGCTGAAATACTGGACCAGCGGGATGTGCGACGGGCAGACATAGGCGCAGCAGCCGCAGGAAATGCAGTCCTGCAGGGCATAGGCCTCGGCCCCTTCGAGATCGCCAGCCTTGATCCAGGCCGCCATCTCGAGCGGCAGCAGGCCCATCGGGCAGGCCTTGGTGCAGCTGCCGCAGCGGATGCACGGCCCGGCTTCGGGTACGAAGGCTTCGGCCGCATCGAAGGCGAGGATGCCGGAAGCGCCTTTGACCAAGGGAATCCGGTCGTGGAGCAGCGGCGTGCCCATCATCGGGCCGCCGAGGATCAGCCGCGACGGCGCTTCCTTGAGGCCGGTGAAGGCCAGCAGTTCGCTGATCATGGTGCCGAGCGGCGCGTAGATATTGCCCGGCGTGGCGATGGCGCCGCCATTGACGGTGACGATGCGCTCGACCAGCGGCTGGCCGAGGCGGATGGCCTTATGCACGGCGGCGCAGGTCGATACGTTATGGACCAGCACGCCGACTTCCGCCGCCCGGGCGTCGGACGGCACTTCCTTGCCGGTCAGGGTCTGGATCAGCTGCTTGTCGGAGCCCATCGGGTAACGCGCCGGCACCGGCCGGATCTTGACCTCGGGGTAAGGCTTGGC
>DATGXM010000120.1:0-2880 GCA_035298985.1 Azonexus sp.
GATTGCGAACTGAAGGCGGTCGGCGAGGAAAAGGCGGCGGTCCGCTACGTGCGTCACCCGCTCGGCGACGAAGTCAGCGGCGAGATCAAGTCGCACCTGGCGGCCGGCAAGCTGCCCACCAAGCTGGCGCTGACCTGGGACGACCGTCTTTCCTTCGTGCTCAGTGAAAAGCTGGAAATCAAGCGCCTCGCCTTCCTCGACCTGCTCAAGGAAGAAGCCGAGAAGAGCGCCGAACATGCCGACGAGCAGTTCGATGCCGATTTCGCGCTGATGACCGGCGAACTGACCCGCTTCCTGCCGCAACTGATCGAAGCGCTGGGCGGTGAGAAGGTCGAATCCGCCCCGACGGCCGCCGGCGGCTCCGCCACGCCGCCCTGGGAAGCGTGAAGAGCAGCGACGCCTGCCCCTGCGGCAGCGGCCAGCCCTACGGCCGCTGCTGCGCCCCTTTACACGAAGGGGGGATACCAGCCAGCGCTGAGGCCCTGATGCGTTCGCGCTACAGCGCCTACGTCCTGAAGCTCGAAGACTATCTGCTCGCCACCTGGCATCCGGATACCCGGCCCAGCGAACTCGATCTCGCCGCCGACGGCAGCAAGTGGCTGGGGCTGGAGGTCAAGCGGCACGTCGTGCAGGACGCGACGCACGCCACCGTCGAATTTGTCGCCCGCTACCGGATTGCCGGCAAGGGGCATCGCCTGCACGAAACCAGCCGTTTCGTGCGCGAAGGCGACCGCTGGTATTACCGCGACGGCGACTGGTTCTGACCGGCCGCCGCGACCGGTTCCGGGAAACGCCGGGCCGGCCACACGAACACCGCGAACAACACCACCTCGGCGAGCAGTCCGAGCAGTGCCGGCAATAGGCTGGCTTGGCCGCCCAAGCCGAACAGCACCAGGCCACCGGCCGAAACCAGCAATAGCAGCGTCGCCACCAAGCGGGCGGCCGGGGTGCGTGCGCCCGCCACCAGCCGGGGCAGGGCGATGAGCAGCGGGCCGAGCCCGAAGGCCAGGCCGATGACGAGCAACGGGGCAAGCAGATTGAACAGCTTGCGCAGGGGGGGGAGTTCGCCCATGCCGTGGGAGAGCAGCAGCAGGGCGGCCGGCGCCAGGGTCAGGGCGCTACCGAGGAGCAGGGCGAGCAGGCGAAGCGAGACAATCATCAGTGGCGGGGCGGACAAGGTCGGGAACTGTCGGACGAGGCTCGCATCATACAGCCAGCAGTTGCAGTCCGGCCGTTCGGTGGCTTGCTCCGGATGGCCCAGGCGCGAATACCAATCCCAAGCGATGGAGAGAGCATCATGAAACAGCGTGTCAGCGGCCTGCTTGCCGCTCTTTTTCTGCTCGGCCAGTTGGCAGGGTGCGCCAACATGGACGAGACCCAGCGCACGACCGGCACCGGGGCGGCGGTCGGTGCCGTCGCCGGTGCCCTGCTCGGCGGTGTGACGGGGGGCGGCCACAAGGGGCGCGGTGCGGCAACGGGGGCGGCGTTAGGCGCCGCGCTTGGGGCTGGTGGCGGCTACCTGTGGTCGCGCCACATGCAGGAGCAGAAGGCGGCGATGGAACAAGCGACGCAGGGCACCGGCATCGGTGTCACGCAGACGGCCGACAACCAGCTGAAGCTCGACATCCCGAGCGACCTGTCCTTCGATTCCGGCCGCTACGACATCAAGCCGGGGATGCACGCCGTCCTCGATCGCTTTGCGACGACGCTGAACCAGAATCCGGTCACCACCGTCCGTATCGTCGGTCATACCGACAATGTCGGCAGCGATGCGACGAACAATCCGCTGTCGGTCAACCGAGCGGCGGCGACCCGCGACTACCTGGTGTCGCGCGGCGTGGCGAGCAACCGGATCAGCATCGATGGCCGCGGCGAGCATGAGCCGGTGGCCGACAACGCGACGGCGGCTGGGCGGGCGAAGAACCGGCGGGTCGAGATTTTTGTCGCCGAAGCACCGAAATCCTAACTGCGCCTCAGCTCAGAGAAACTTTTCGAGCAGGACGTTCAGGAAGCGCCGGCCCTTGGCGGTCGGCGCAATCTTTTCCGGGTCGATGGCGAGTAGGCCCTCGGATTCGGCCGCTTTCAGTTGCGGCAGGATGGTCTGCAGCGATCGGGCGGTGCGCGCTTCGAACAGCGACGGGTGAAAGCCGTCGGCCAGGCGCAGGGCGTTCATCATGAATTCGAAGGGTAGGCTGGCTGCCTCGACTTCGTGGTGCTCCTGCACCGCGTTGCCGCTCCTGATGCTCTCGAGATAGGCCTTGGGGTGCTTGTGGCGCATCTGGCGCAGCACGCGGTCGTGCAGCGTCAGCTTGGAATGGGCGCCGGCGCCGATGCCCAGGTAATCGCCGAAATACCAGTAATTCAGGTTGTGCTTGCACTGGCGGCCAGGCTGGGCGAAGGCCGAAGTTTCGTAATTGGTGAAACCGGCACTGGCCAGGCGGGTCTCGATGGCTTCCTGCATGTCGGCGCACAGGTCGCTTTCCGGCAATTCCGGCGGGAAGGCGGCGAAGCGCGTATTCGGCTCGAGGGTCAGCTGGTAGCAGGACAGGTGGGTCGGCGCCAGGCTCAGCGCCGTCTCGACGTCGCTCAACGCTTGCGCCTGCGTCTGGCCGGGCAGGCCGTACATCAGGTCGAGGTTGAAGGTGTCAAAATGCTGGCTGGCCAGTCGGGCCGCGCGTTTGGCTTCGGCGGCATCGTGGATGCGGCCGAGGGCCTTCAGGTGTTCGTCGTTGAAGCTCTGGATGCCGAGCGACAGGCGATTGACCCCGGCGGCACGGAAGCCGGCGAACTTCTCCGCTTCCACCGTGCCCGGGTTGGCTTCCAGCGTGATCTCGGCGTCCGGCGCCAGCATGGCAAGCGCCCGGAAGGCGGCGATCAGTT
>DATGXM010000121.1:0-10404 GCA_035298985.1 Azonexus sp.
AGCGACGAGTAGCCGGTGCCGAAGTCGTCGAGGGCGAAACTGACGCCGAGGTCGCGGCATGCGGCGAACAGGGCGGCGCTGGTGTCGATGTCTTCGAGGGCCGCCGTTTCGAGCACTTCGAGTTCGAGTTGGCCGGCCTGCACGCCGGGATAGCAGGCGAGCAGTTCGCCCAGGCGCTGGCAGAAACCCGGGTGCTGCAGATGATTGCCGGAAATATTGATGCTCACCGCCAGGTCGATGCCGTCCTGACGATGCCAGGTGTCGATCTGGCGTAGCGCCTCGTTGATCACCCAGTCGCCGATTTCGATGGCCGCGTCGCTGCCGTGCAGGGAAGGCAGGAAGGCATCGGGCAGCAGCAGGCCGCGTTCCGGATGTTGCCAGCGGATCAGGGCCTCGGCGCCGATCACGGTACCGTGGCGCATGTTCACCTTGGGCTGGTAGTACAGCCGGAATTCGCCGGCCGCCAGCCCCTGGCGGATACGCCCGATTTCGTCGCGCCGGGCCTTGGCGCGGCGGTCGGTTTCCGGGTCGAACAGGTGGTAGCGGTTGCGTCCGGCCTGCTTGGCGGCGTACATCGCCTGGTCGGCGTGGCGGAGCAGGGTGTCGGAATCGGCGCCGTCATGCGGATAGAGCGTGACGCCGATGCTGGCCGAAATGCTCAGCTGGCGCTGCGAAACCAGGAAGGGCTTGGCCAGGGCGCCGAGCACCCGCGCCATGGCATGCTCGCATTCGCGCAGGTCCTCGAGGTCGGCCAGCAGCAGCACGAATTCGTCGCCGCCCAGACGGGCGACGGTATCGCCCGCCCGCACGCAGGCCTTCAGGCGCTGGGCGACATCGATCAGCAAATAGTCGCCGGTGCCGTGGCCGTATTCATCGTTGATCGGCTTGAAATTGTCGAGGTCGAGGTAGCAGACGGCCAGCATCTTGCCGCTGCGTTCGGTCTGCGCCTTGGCCAGCTGCAGGCGGTCGCCGAGCAGCATGCGATTGGGCAGCTGGGTCAGGGCGTCGAAATGGGCCAGGTGCTCGAGGCGTTGCTGGTGCTGCTTGATCAGCGTGATGTCGGAAAAAATGGCGACGAAGTGCGAAATGGCGCCGTCCCGGTTGCGTACGCTGGAGATGTTCAGCTGTTCGACGAAGATCTCGCCCGATTTCTTGCGATTCCAGATTTCGCCGCGCCAGTAGCCGTCGCGCCGGATCTGCTGCCACATCTCGTCGTAGAAACTGGCGGTGTGATGCCCGGACTTGAGCAGGTCCGGCGTCTGGCCGATGGCTTCGCTGCGCGAGTAGCCGGTCAGTTCGGTGAAGGTGCTGTTGACCTCGATGATCTTGCCGGCCTGGTCGGTGATCATGATGCCTTCGTGGGCGTTGTCGAAGACGCTGGCCGCCAGGCGCTGGCGCTCTTCGGCCTGCAGGCGTTCGCTGATGTCCTGCGCGATGGCGATGAGGGCGGGTTTTTCGTCCCAGTAGCCGTTGGCGATACGGATTTCGACCATGATCTGCCCGCCGTCGGCGCGCAGGATGGGCAGCGGGCAGCTCAGGCGGCGGTCGGCGATCAGGTCGAGCAGGGTCTCTTCGGCCAGCTGGCGCAGGTTTTCCGGATGCACCGCGATGATCGGCTTGCCCTTCAGGATGTCCAGGCCGTAGCCCAGCGTGTCGGCCGCGGCACGGTTGTAGTGGAGGACGGTGCCGTCGACGTCGAGGACGAAGATGAAATCGGTCAGCGTATCGAAAATGCCGCTCAGGTTCTGTTGCAGGCGGCGCGCCTCCTCCTGCGCGGCCAGGCGCTGTAGCGTTTGGCCGAAGTAACTGCTGAGGATTTCCAGCGAACGCAGGGTGGCCGGCGAGATGCGCGGGGTGAGCCGGCTGCCGAGCAGCAGGCAGGTATCGGGCTGGCCATTGCGCAGGATGGGCAGGTGCACCACGCTGCGGAAACCATCGCGGTGCAGGGCCGACAGGTCGACCGGGGGGTCCGTGGCCGGCGGCGCGTCATCCGCGGCGGAGACGCAGGTCGGCCGGCTCTGCCCGGCGAGCCGGGCAAACGGGCTGCCGGCGCCAAACTGCAGCGTGTGGGCGACGAACTCGGGCGACAGGCCTTCGTGGGCGAGCAGACCATAGCTGCCGTCGGGCAGGGCGCGGTAAATGCCGCCGGCGCTGAATTCGGGAAAGCGCAGCATGGCCTGGAGCAGGATGCTCATCAGGTGCTCGCGGTCGAGTCCGGCAGCCAGGCTCTGCGCCAGGTCGTGCTCGATTTCCAGGCGCAACGCCGTGTTCTTGCGTTCCGAAATGTCCTGCGCAAAACCGACCGTGCCCAGCAGGTTGCCGTCCTCGTCGATGACCGGGGCCTTGTAGGTTTCGTGCCAGATGGCCTGGTCGCCGACGACGATGGGTTCGACGACGACCTTGTTCTGGCGCGAGGCCATCACAGCCATGTCGTCGCGGCGGTAGCGAGTGGCCAGGTCGAGCGGCCAGAAGTCGAGATCGGTCTTGCCGATCAGCTCGTCGGTCGTCGGCCGGCCCGAGGCTGCGGCGTAGGCGCGGTTGGCGGTCAGGATCCGCGACTCGGTGTCCTTCAGCCAGACCAGGAACGGAAAGTTGTCGAGCAGTGCGCGCTGGTAACGCTCGCGGAGCGTCGTTTCTTCCAGCAGTTTGTCACGGGAGCGGGCCAGGGAGTGGCGCTCGCTCAGCGCGTCATCGACCAGTTCCAGCTTGAGCGGGCTCATCAGGGCGTGCTCGGAGAGCAGGCCGACCAGTCGGCCCCCAGGGTCCACCACGGTCAGGTGGCGAATGCCATGGTCGAGCATGCGCTGGGCGGCTTCGGCCAACGGCCGGTCGGCGGCGATGCTGACCACCGGGCTGGTCATCACCGTTGCCAGCGGGGGATTGTTGCCGCCATGCACGAAGAGGCGAACGATGTCGTGTTCGGTGACGACGCCCAGTGGCCGGCTGCCGTCGACGACCACGGCGCAACTGCCGCGCACCGCCTCCATGGCGACCAGCGCATCGTCGAGCGCCGCGTCGGCGGGTAGGCGGGGAAAGGACTGCTCCATCAGGCTGTCGACATTGTTCAGGTGCATGAAGAAGTCGGGGCCGAGGTGCTTGCGGAAGTCCGATTCGCTGACGATGCCTAGCGGCCGGCCGGCCGGGTCGGTGACGACAATGCGCCGGATATCGAAGGCGGCCGCGGCGCGATAGGCCTCACGGAAATCGGTGTCGGCGCTGACGCTGTGCACCGGGTGGCTCATCACTTCGCCGGCCGTCTGCTCCGGCGAACCGTGCTGGCGCATGACGCGCAGCAAGTCGCGTTCGGTGATGATCCCGGCGGCGACGCCGCCTTCGACCACGATGACCGACGAAATGCCGCTTTGCAGCATGCGCACGGCTACTTCGCGCAGGCTGACGCCGGGCGAAACCTGATCACTGTGACTGCTCAGCAGCTCGATTATCTTGGGCACGCGTATCTCCTCTCCAGACATTCTAGAGCCGTCGCGGCGACTGTGCGCTGACGCCGATCAAAGAAGCGGATCGGTCGGTGTTGGCGCGCGAGTGGAATGTTTGTTTCCAGGTTGGAAGGATGCCTTTCGGGTGCGGTCGCGACGCGCCGCTCGGTGTGGCGACGCGGAGGTATTGGAAATGCATTGATTTGTATCAACAAATTTGCAGCCCGTAGAGCGTGGCACACGCCTTGCGTTAGCGCCTCCACCACGCGACAAAACAACGGGGGAAGACAAGTGACCGAGACATTCTATGAAGTGCTGCGCCGCCAGGGCATCACCCGGCGCAGTTTCCTGAAATTCTGCAGCCTGACCGCGACTTCGCTCGGCCTGGGCTCCGCCGCCGCACCGCGTATCGCGCATGCGCTGGAAACCAAGGCCCGCACGCCGGTGATCTGGCTGCACGGCCTGGAATGCACCTGCTGTTCCGAGTCCTTCATCCGTTCGGCGCACCCGCTGACCAAGGATGTCGTCCTCTCCATGCTTTCCCTCGACTACGACGACACGCTGATGGCTGCCGCCGGCCACCAGGCCGAGGCGATCATCGAAGCGGTCAAGAAGAAGTACAAGGGCAACTACATCGTCGCCGTCGAGGGCAACCCGCCGCTTAACGAGGACGGCATGTTCTGCATCCACGGCGGCCGGCCATTCGTCGAGGTGCTGAAGGAAACCTGCGCCGACGCCAAGGCCATCATTTCCTGGGGCGCCTGCGCCTCCTACGGTTGCGTGCAGGCCGCCAAGCCCAACCCGACCCGCGCCACGCCGGTGCACAAGGTCATTTCCGGCAAGCCGATCATCAACGTGCCGGGCTGCCCGCCGATCGCCGAGGTGATGACTGGCGTCGTCACCTACATGCTGACCTTCGACCGCATTCCCGAGCTCGACCGCCAGGGCCGGCCCAAGATGTTCTACGGCCAGCGCATCCACGACAAGTGCTACCGCCGCGGCCACTTCGACGCCGGTCAGTTCGCCGAAGCCTGGGACGACGAGGGCGCACGCAAGGGCTACTGCCTGTACAAGATGGGCTGCAAGGGGCCGACCACCTACAACGCCTGCTCGTCGATGCGCTGGAACGGCGGCGTCAGCTGGCCGGTGCAGTCCGGCCACGGCTGTATCGGCTGTTCCGAGGAGGGTTTCTGGGACAAGGGCAGCTTCTACGACCGCGTGACCTCGATCACGCCGTTCGGCGCCGAAGCGAATGCCGACGCCATCGGCAAGGCCGCCGCCGGCACGGTCGGCGCCGCGATTGCCGCCCATGCCGCCGTGACGGCACTGGCCCGCGCTCGCCAGAAGGCCGGCGAATCTGCCAGCACCAGCGAAGAAAAGAAGGGGGAATAATTCATGGCAGCTTACGAAACCCAGGGCTTCAAGCTCGACAACTCCGGCAAACGTGTCGTCGTCGACCCGGTTTGCCGCATCGAGGGCCACCTGCGGGTGGAAGTGAACCTCGACGACAAGAACGTCATCCGCAACGCGGTATCCACCGGCACCATGTGGCGCGGTCTGGAAGTCATCCTCAAGGGCCGCGATCCGCGCGATGCCTGGGCCTTCACCGAACGCATCTGCGGCGTGTGTACCGGCACCCACGCGCTGACCTCGGTGCGGGCCGTCGAGGATGCGCTGAAGATCCAGATTCCGGAAAACGCCAACAGCATCCGCAACATCATGCAGCTCAACCTGCAGGTGCATGACCACCTGGTGCACTTCTACCACCTGCATGCGCTCGACTGGGTCGATGTCGTGTCGGCGCTGAAGGCCGACCCGAAGGCGACGTCGGCGCTGGCGCAGAGCATCTCGAAATGGCCGCTGTCGTCGCCCGGCTATTTCCGCGACATCCAGAACCGCCTGAAGAAGTTCGTCGAATCCGGCCAGCTCGGCCCCTTCATGAACGGCTACTGGGGCAACCCGGCCTACAAGCTGCCGCCGGAAGCCAACCTGATGGCCGTCGCGCACTACCTGGAAGCCCTTGATTTCCAGAAGGACATCGTCAAGGTGCACACCATCTTCGGCGGCAAGAATCCTCACCCGAACTGGCTGGTCGGCGGCGTGCCCTGCGCCATCAATTTGGAAGGCGTCGGCGCCGTCGGTGCGGTCAATATGGAGCGGCTCAACCTGGTCAAGAGCATCATCGACCGCTGCATCGAATTCACCGAGCAGGTCTACATCCCCGACCTGATCGCCATCGCCAAGTTCTACAAGGGCTGGCTGTACGGCGGCGGCCTGTCGTCGAAGAACGTCATGTCCTACGGCGACATCCCGGACAAGGCCAACGACTACTCGGCCGGCAACCTGATGCTGCCGCGCGGCGCCATCATCAACGGCGACCTGTCCAAGGTGCATGAGGTCGATCTGCGCGACGTCGAGCAGGTGCAGGAATTCGTTGCCCACTCCTGGTACAAGTACACGGACGAAAGCAAGGGCCTGCACCCCTGGGACGGTGTTACCGAGCCGAGTTTCGTGCTCGGCCCCAACACCAAGGGCAGCAAGACCAATATCAAGGAACTGGACGAAGGCGGCAAGTACTCGTGGATCAAGGCGCCGCGCTGGCGCGGCCACGCCATGGAAGTCGGCCCGCTGGCCCGTTACATCATCGGCTACGCCCAGAAGAACCCGGAATTCAAGGAACCGGTCGATGCCCTGCTCAAGGAACTCGATGTGCCGGTCACCGCGCTGTTCTCGACCCTGGGCCGCACTGCGGCGCGCGGTCTGGAATGCGGCTGGGCGGCGCACAAGATGTCCTACTTCTTCGACAAGCTGATGGCCAACCTGAAGGCCGGCGATCTGAATACCGCGAACATCGAGAAGTGGGAACCGAGCACCTGGCCGCAGGAAGCCAAGGGCGTCGGCTTCACCGAAGCGCCGCGCGGTGCGCTGGGGCACTGGATCAAGATCAAGGACACCAAGATCGACAATTACCAGTGCGTGGTGCCGACGACCTGGAACGGCGGTCCGCGCGACCACAAGGGCCAGATCGGCGCCTTCGAGGCTTCGCTGATGGACACCCCGGTGGCCAAGGCCGACGAACCGCTGGAAATCCTGCGTACGCTGCATTCCTTCGATCCCTGCCTGGCCTGCTCGACGCACGTGATGAGCCCGGAAGGCCAGGAAATGACGTCGGTCAAGGTCCGCTGAGCGGTCCGGAAAGGAGGCTGAAATGCTCTCTCAACAGGACATGCTGGAGGCCGAACGGCACGGTAAACAGGTCCGTTCGATCTATGTCTACGAAGCCCCGGTGCGCTTGTGGCACTGGATCAATGCGCTGTGCATGGTGGTGCTGGCGGTGACCGGCTACTTCATCGGCAAGCCCTTGCCGACGGTGCCGGGCGAGGCGGCGGAGAATTTCTGGATGGGCTATATCCGCTTCGCCCATTTTTCCGCCGCCTACCTTTTCGCCGTCGGACTGCTCGGCCGCGTTTACTGGGCTATCGTCGGCAACCACCACGCCAAGCAGATCTTCAAGCTGCCGATCACGAATGCGCAATGGTGGAGCGAGGTTTTCTTCGAGTTGCGCTGGTATCTGTTCCTCGAAAAGACCCCGAAGAAATACGTCGGCCACAACCCGATGGCGCAGCTGATGATGTTCTTTTTCTTCACGGTACTCGCCGTCGGCATGGTGTTCACCGGCTTCGCGCTGTACAGCGAGGGGGCGGGCGTCGGCAGCTGGCAGGATGCGCTGTTCGGCTGGGTGATCCCGGCGCTTGGTGGCTCCATGCAGACGCACAATTTCCACCGCCTGGGCATGTGGATCATGATGACTTTCGTGCTGGTACATGTCTATGCGGCGATCCGCGAGGACATCATGAGCCGCCAGTCGCTGATCTCGACCATGGTTTCCGGCTGGCGGATGTTCAAGGAATGATGGCCATGCTGGCCCGGGCTGCGTTGTCGGCGCTTGCCGTGCAGATGCACGGTCTGCGCCCCTCCGCCTTGCCCGGGCGGCGCCTGGCCATCATGCGGAAGTATTAACGGTTTACCTTGCGTTTGCCCCGGTGTGCATTCCCATGTGCCCGGGGCGTTTTTTTCAGAGGTTGCGAATGAATACCAAACGCATACTGGTTCTCGGCATCGGCAACATCCTGTGGGCCGACGAGGGCTTCGGCGTGCGCTGCGTCGAGGCGCTCAACGCCGGCTGGTCGTTCCCCGACAACGTGACGCTGATGGACGGCGGCACGCAGGGCTTGTATCTGCTGCCCTACGTCCAGGAGGCCGATTGCCTGCTCGTTTTCGATGCGGTCGACTACGGCGATGCGCCGGGCGAGCTGCGCGAAGTGGTCGGTGACCAGGTGCCGCGTTTCATGGGCGCCAAGAAGATGAGTCTGCACCAGACCGGTTTCCAGGAAGTGCTGATGGCGGCCGAACTGACCGGCAAGCTGCCCAGGGAGTTGGTCTTGATCGGCGTCCAGCCGGAAGAGCTGGAAGATTACGGCGGCAGCCTGCGCGATATCGTCAAGGCGCAGATGGTGCCGTCACTCAATCTGGCGCTCGACTGGTTGGAGCGCTGGGGCGTCGAGGGCCGGGTACGCAGCGATGTCGCCGCCGGCATCACCGACCGCGCGCTGGCCATCGACGTGTATGAAGGCGAACGGCCGCCGGCCGATCAGGCCTATCGCCTGGGCGATGCCCGCTTCCTGAACATGGAAACCGTCTGATGTGCCTCGGCATTCCCGCCCGGGTCATCGAATCGGGCGAACACTTTGCCCGCTGCGCCAGCCGCAACGGCGAGCTGCGCGTCGATCTCAGCCTGGTCGGCGAGCAGCCGCCTGGCACCTGGCTGCTGGTCTTTCTCGGGGCGGCGCGCGAGATCATTGCCGCCGAGCGCGCCGCCGCCATCGACGCCGCGCTCGATGCGCTCGACGCTGCCCAGTCCGGTGCCACCGATTTTTCCGCCTTCTTCGCCGATCTCGACCGCGAACCCCAACTCCCCGAATTCCTGAGGACCCAAACATCATGAGCCTCCAACTGTCTCCCGGCCCGACTTCCCTCGACCGCCTGTATGCCGCCATCGCCCGCATGCAGGTCAAACACGGTTTCCGCTGCCTGGCCGAAACCGAACCGGAGTTTCCGGCCGGCCTGGCCGCCCTGCTGGTCACCGAAGACCCCCAGCGCAACCTCGAAGTCCTCGATGCCTGCGTGATCCTGCCCGAGGCGCTCAAGCCGCTCGGCGATCGGATTTCCCGGCTGGTCGCCGGACCCGAAACGGCGCCGGCGCTGATGCAGAAATACGGCATCGCCCGTGCGCCGGCCGTCGTCTTTCTGCGCGACGGCGAGTATGTCGGTTCGCTGAACGGAATCCGCGACTGGAACGAATACCAGGCCGAGGTCGACCGCCTGCTGTCCGGTCCCGCGCAGCCGAAGCCCATCGGCATTCCCGTCCGCGTCGCCGCCAACCAAGGAGCTTGCGCATGAACCCGTCCACGCTGCGTCCCTTCCCGATTTCCGTCGTTGCCATGGGCCCCGGCTCGCAAGGCGAGGAAGCCCCGGACTACCTGTCCATGCCCAAGGGCATGGACACCTTCCACCAGCCGCGCTTGCCGGACAATGCCGCTCCGGAAGCCATCGAGCAGGCCGCCCGCCTGCTTGGCCTCTTCCTCGATGGCGCCAGCCAGGCGGGGATGGCCGGCGGCGCCCGGCTCGATCTGCTCGGGCTGGATGCCGCGGTACGCGATGTCATCAACCAGTCCATGGGTTTCGGCGAGGTCAGCGCCTTCACCACCGCCCCGGAGCACTGGCGCGTGCAGGAAACGGCCTTCGCCGGCATCTGGCGCGTCCTGAAGGTGGCCGACGACGGCGCGATGCTGGTCGATCGGCTGGAAACCGGCGCCATTCCCGACGTGCTGACCGATGCCATGCAGCGCACGGCGGCCGGCGAACTGCCGGCGCCGGATTATCCGGCCGGCTGCATGAACGCGCAGGCCCTGGTCGAGGAAATCCGCATGCAGGCCGCCGCCTACCGTCCCGGCCAGTCGGCACACGTGATCAACCTGAGCCTGCTGCCGGTATCCGATGCCGATCTGGATACCCTGTACGGCTGGCTCGGCCATCGCGAGGTGTCGCTGCTGTCGCGCGGCTACGGCAACTGCCGGATCACCAGCACGCGCCTGAAGAACGTCTGGTGGGTGCAGTACTTCAACAGCATGGACGCGCTGATCCTGAATTCCATCGAGGTCGTCGGCATGCCCGAGGTGGCACTGGCCGCCGACGAGGATTTTGCCGACTCCGTCGAACGCCTGAACGAATACCTCGACATGATGGCGGAGCCCGCCTAAGCTTCATCTATGCGTTTCGAAGGTTCACATCTTGGGGTCAAGCCGGATGACCGGCTTGAGTGCGGCATCTGCTGGTGGGTCTACGACCCCGACCAGGGCGACGACGTGCGTGGCATTCCGCCAGGCACCTCGTTCGTCGACCTGCCGGACGACTGGTGTTGTCCGGGCTGCGATGCGCCGAAGCATAAGTTTATGGTGACCGAATGAGGTTGGGCGCATGAAACTCTGGGCGGCCGACCCGTCGTCCGAACTGGTCGCCGTATTTTCCGATATCGCCCGAACCCGCATGCATGACTTGCCGATCTGTAATCCGGCCTTGCGCGTCGAGGCGGTCGGTTTCCAGCGTACGCCGCATGGGCATTGGGCCGGCGTGATGATCACGCCGTGGGCCATCAACCTCCTCTGTCTGCCCGGTCGGGACGATAGTTGGCCGGTGTTGCCTGCCTGTGCCAAGCACGACTGGCATTTCGCGTCCGGTGATTACGAGTTCACCGTCGCCGACGAAGAGCGCATCGGCAATTACCACCTCTGTTCGCTGTTTTCGCCGGCCTTCGAATTCCCGACCCAGGAACAGGCGCGGTTGACCGCAATAGCCGTCGCCCATGCCTTGTTCGCCGAACCGTTGGCGGTGCCGGAAGCGGCTCCGG
>DATGXM010000122.1:0-6415 GCA_035298985.1 Azonexus sp.
GCCGATCGAGCACGGCGCCGATATCGTCGTCCATTCGCTGACCAAGTACATCGGCGGCCACGGCAATTCCATCGGCGGCATCATCGTCGATAGCGGCAAGTTCCCGTGGGCCGAGCACAAGCAGAAATTCAAGCGCCTGAACGAGCCGGACGTCTCCTACCACGGCGTCGTCTATACCGAAGCCCTCGGCCCCGCCGCCTTCATCGGCCGTGCCCGCGTCGTGCCGCTGCGTAACATGGGCGCCGCGATCAGCCCGTTCAACGCCTTCCTGATCCTGCAGGGCGCCGAAACCCTGGCCCTGCGCATGGACCGCATCTGCACCAATGCCGTCAAGGTCGCCCGCTTCCTGAAGGATCATCCGAAGGTGAACTGGGTCAACTACGCCGGCCTGGAAGACCACAAGGACTACCCGCTGGTCAAAAAGTACATGGGCGGCCGCGCTTCCGGCATCCTGACCTTCGGCGTCAAGGGCGGCCTGCAAGGCGGCGGCAAGTTCCAGGATGCGCTGCAGCTGTTCACCCGGCTGGTCAATATCGGCGACGCCAAGTCGCTGGCCTGCCACCCGGCGTCGACCACGCACCGCCAGCTGTCGCCGGCCGAACTGACCAAGGCCGGCGTGTCCGAAGACATGATCCGCCTGTCGATCGGCATCGAGCACATCGACGACCTGATCGCCGACCTCGACCAGGCGCTGAACGCGGCCTGAATTTGAGTGTCGCCATGAAAAAACCGGCCTGGTGCCGGTTTTTTTATACCCTACATGCCATGACGTATGACCAAAGGCGTAATATTCAAGGCCAAGCCCCCGAATTGAGGGCCGATAGACTTATGCCACAGCAAGCCATCGCCGGCCCGCTCGACGACTCAACGAAAAGATATGACGCCCCCCAGGCATTTACGCCGACTGCTGATTGCGGGTCTGGTCTGCACCAATCTTCTGGTCATCGCCTTTTGCGGCTATTTTCTCCACCAGAACCGCCTCCAGGATGAACTGGCAGCCGAACGGCTGACCCAGAACATAGCCAGCGCGGTCGATCAGAATATTTCCGGCACGGTCGACAAGGTCGACCTCGCCCTGCATGCCCTGGTCGACGAACTGGAACGCCAGCTGGCCGAGGGGAAATTCGACGCCGCCGCCCTGCATGCCTTTGCGGCGCGCCAGGAACAGCGGCTCCCCGAAATCGAAGGTCTGCGCGTAGCCGATGCCGACGGCAAACTCATTGTCGGTAAAGGCGTGGTCCAGGCCAAAGTGGCCAGCTGGGCCGACCGCGACTATTTCGTCCTGCACCGCGAACACCCCGAGTACGGACTGCAGGTGAGCGCTCCCCTGCTCGGCCGGATTTCCGGGCAGCACATCGTCGCCTTTTCGCGCCGTTACAACCATCCCGATGGCCGCTTTGCCGGCGTCGTCGCGGCGTCGATCGCCGTCAGCCATTTCGCCAAGATCCTGGCCCAATTCGACCTCGGGCCCTATGGCTCGGTCGTCCTGCGCAATGCTGGCCTGCAACTGATATCCCGTTACCCGGACATTTCCCAGCAAGCGGCCGGCCAGATCGGCAACACCGTGGTTTCCACCGCACTGCGCCAGCTCATCGACAGCGGCCGCACCCAGGCCACCTATTACACGCCGGCCGCCTCGGACGGCAAGGAACGGGTGATCACCTACCGCCGGCTGGACAAGGCGCCGATGATCGTCCTCACCGGGACCGCCAAGGAGGATTACCTGGCGGGGTGGCAGGGGGAGCTTTACCTGACGACGGCGGTGGCCATGGGTTTCGCGCTGCTCTCCTTGCTCTCCGGCGGCTTCCTGGCGCAGCAGCTACGCCAAGGCGAACAGCACGAACAGGAATTGCGCCGGAGCAGCGAATACCGCCAGCGCCAGCATGAAAGCATGCGCCGCCTGAACGAGATCGCCGCCCTGTCCCATCTGCCGCTGGCCGAGCAATTGAGCCAGGCGCTGAGCGTCGGGGCCCGGCTGTACGGCCTCGAATTCGGCATCGTCAGCCAGATCAGCGGCGACCTCTACCGCATCGTCGCCCAGGTTTCGCCGCCCGACACCCTGCACGACGGACAGGAATTCCACTACGGCGTCACCTTCTGCAACATCACGCTGGACAGCGGCAAAGTGTTTGCCGTCGCCAACATGGGGGCCTCGCCCCGGGCCAGCCACCCGTGCTACCAGACCTTCAAGCTCGAGGCCTACATCGGCGCCCCGATCATGGTCGATGGCCAGCGCTTCGGCACCGTCAATTTCAGTTCGCCGCAGCGCTACGCTCGGGAATTCGACGAAAACGACGAGGAATTCATCGCCCTGCTTGCCCGCTGGGTCGGTTCGGCGCTCGAGCGGGACCGCGCCCAGCAAAAGCTGGCGGCCAGCGAACGGCAATTGCAGACCATCATCGACACCGAGCCGGAATGCGTGAAGATCCTCGCCCTCGATGGCAGCCTGCAGCAGATGAACCGGGCCGGCCTGGCCATGATCGAAGCCGATTCGCTGGAACAGGTGCTCGGCAGCCGGCTGGCCGGCATCATCGTGCCAGCCGACCGCGAGGCCTTCAGGCAACTGCATGCCAGGGTCTGCGGCGGCGAATCCGGCTCGCTCGCCTTCGAGATCGTCGGCCTGAAGGGGCGGCATCGCTGGCTGGATACCCATGCCGTACCGATGCGCGACAACAGCGGCCACATTACCGGCATGCTGGCGCTGACCCGCGACATCACCGAACGCAAACAGGCCGAGGCCGAACTGGAGCAGCATCGGCGTCACCTCGAAGAACTGGTCCACCAGCGCACCACCGCGCTGCTCGAAACCGAAGCCCGGGCCAGCCACATCATCCAGTCCAGCGCCGACGGCCTGTACGGCATCGATCCCGACGGGCTGATCACCTTCATCAATCCGGCCGCCTGCGAAATGCTCGGCTATACGGCCGAGCAGGTTATCGGCCGCCCGTGCCACGCCCTGTTCCACCACAGCCGGCCGGACGGCACGCGCTATCCGGGGGCCGAGTGCCCGAGCTACAACGCCATGCATCACGGCCAGACGGTGCGCATCGACAACGAGGTTTACTGGCATGCCGACGGGCACCCGATTCCCGTCATGTATTCGACGCATCCGATGATCCAGGGTGGCAAGACCATAGGCGCCGTGACCAGCTTCGTCGACATCAGCGCCCAGCGGGCGGCGGCCGAGGCGCGCGAACAGGCGCTGCTCGCCGCCGAGCGACTGGCCCGGGTGCGCAGCGAATTCCTGGCCAACATGAGCCACGAAATCCGCACCCCGCTCAACGGCGTGCTGGGTTTCGCCGACATCGGCTACCGCCACTATCAGGACAGCGAAAAGGCGCGCACCGCCTTCGCCAAGATACTGGCCTCGGGCAAACGCCTGCTCGGCGTGATCAACGACGTACTCGATTTTTCCAAGATCGAGGCGGGCAAGCTGAGCATCGAGCAAACGGAAGTCCATCTCCGCGAAGTCGTCGACCACGCGGTCGAACTGGTGCGCGACCGGGCCGACAGCAAGCACCTGGCGCTCCACGTCGAGCAGGCGCCCGACCTGCCCGAACGCTGCCTCGGCGACCCGCTGCGCATCGGGCAAGTACTGCTCAATCTGCTCTCCAACGCCATCAAGTTCACCGAACACGGCGGCGTCACCCTCGCCCTGTCCTGCGCGGCCGGGCAGCTCCACTTCCGGGTCACCGACAGCGGCATCGGCATGAGCGAAGCCCAGCTCGGCGAACTGTTCACCCCCTTCCAGCAAGCCGACGCCTCGGCCAGCCGCAAGTTCGGCGGCACCGGGCTGGGCCTGGCGATCAGCAAACGCATCGCCGAACTGATGCAGGGGACGATTATGGTCAGCAGCCAGCCCGGCATCGGCACCACCGTCGACTTCAGCCTGCCTTACCGCCCCTGCCATGGCAGCGATCCGCGTCCGCCGGTCGAGCCGGCCACCACTGGCACACGGCTGCACCGGCCGCTGTCCGGAATATCCATCCTGGTTGCCGAGGATGAGGAAATCAACCGGATGGTCCTCGAAGCGAACTTGACCGAGGACGGCGCCCGGGTCGTCCTGGTGGGCAACGGACGTGAAGCGGTCGAACGGGTGGTCCGCGACGGGGCTGATGCCTACGATGTGGTCCTGATGGATATCCAGATGCCGGACATGGACGGCTACGAGGCAACGCGCCAGATCCGGGCCCTCGCCCCACAACTGCCCATCATCGCCCAGACTGCCCACGCCTTCAGCGAGGAGCGCGACAAGTGCCGGGCCGCCGGCATGGTCGGCCATCTCGCCAAGCCCATAGACGCCGATGCACTGGTGCAGCTGCTTCGTCAGCACCTGCCCGCGCAGTCCCTGACCTGAGCGGACACCGGCCGGAATTCTCCCGGCCCAGCCTGTCCTGCCGCCTCGCGGGCCGGGTGTTCTGAAAACCGGCTTCCCGCCCGGCACGGAGCAGCCTTCGTCCGCTGCCGGCGCCCCATCCTGATGACCGTCCCGATGGCTGGCCTCGGCCTGTTGCCGGCCCCGCTGTCCAGCACCATCGGCACCGAGACGCAACGGTCCTTTGCCGTGGTGATCGTCGGCGGCGTGCTCACCGCCCCCTTCTCACGCTGATCCTGGTGCCACCGTTCGCCTTCTGGGGCCTCAGGCTGCGCAAGTCGGAGAGCGATGTGGAATGACATCGATGTTCGCCGGTTTTCCTGACAAGGCCGACAGCTTTCAATGACAAACTGTTGCAATTGTCCCGTTGAATGTCACCGGCCCCGACCGTATCTTGGTCCTGTCTTCTCCACGGAGCCATAACCGATGAATACCCAGGAACGCGAACAACTGACCGCCTTTCTTGCCGCACTGACCGCCGCCCAAGCCATCCACAAGGACAGCGAGGCCGAAGCCCTGATCCGCCAGGCCGTCGAGCGGCAGCCCGATGCCAGCTACCTGCTGGTGCAGAAAGCCTTCTTGCTCGAGCAGGCGCTGGGCAACGCGCAACGCCGTATCGAGCAGTTGCAGAGCGAGCTGGACAGCCTGCGCAGCAGCCAGGCGCGCCCCGCTTTCGCGGATACCGGCAGCTGGGGAAATTCGTCGCCCCGCGTATCGGCAACGACGCCTCTGGTGACGGCTGCCCAGGTTCAGCCGGCAGCCGCCCCGTCGTGGGGTAGCGGCTGGCTGGGCAATGTAGCGACCACGGCGGCCGGGGTCGCGGCCGGCGCCTTCCTGTTCCAAGGCATCGAGCATCTGGTGGGCCATCGCGACAGCCTGTTCGGCGGCAGCCCTTTGTCCAGCCAGGCGGGCGAAGCCAACGTCGTGAACAATTTCTTCGAATCCGACCGCGCCGCCTTCGACAGCGACGACTTCAGCGGCTTGAGCGACGGCCTCGCCGGCAGCGACGACAGCAGCTGGATTTGAACAACTCCACGCGTCCCCTTGTGAGCTGAACGCCCTCTCCTCCTCGTTCGGGCCACCGGAAGGCTCCTGCGGGAGCCTTCCGCCTTTCGGCCGGGCTCCCGCTGCCGGCCTGCGGTATCATCGTTGCGCCCTGCACCAGCTTTTTGCAGCCCCTATTCATCGCCAGCGCAGACCGACCGAACCATGCGCGTCCTGCTCATCGAAGACGACACCATGCTCGCCGAGAGCATCTGCGAGTGCCTGGAGCAGAGCGGCTTCTCCCTCGACCAGGTCGGCGCGGCGGGACCCGCCGAATCGGCGCTTATTTCGGTTCTACGCCGGTCTCGTCCATCGGCGGCAGCACCGGCTGCGGAATACTGACCGCATGCAACACGCCGGCACAGCAACCGAAAAAGGCGACTACCGCAGCCATGCTGGGCGTCCAGGTATCGGCCATGCCGCGGGTGAACAGGAACCAGCCGAACACCCCGACAGCGGGAATCATCATCAGGCCACACAAGACGGCGCATACCAGGGCGATCTTGTGCCCGATGTGACGCGGCTTGCGGATTACTTCTTCAGTCATTCAGCTTCCTCGACTTTCAACCAGATGGAGCGATTATCCCGGGCATCGCTGGACCCCACGCTAAAGGCGCCCCCCTGCTGCCCAGCCTCCTGACGGCCACCGCCGCCAAGTTCTATCCATTCGCCCAAGGTGCCGGAAACCGTCGTCGCCAGACGCTGCGAACTGACCGCGCCGCGGCCATAGGCCGGGTCGTAACTCTCGGCCTGCTGGGAAATGTCGAGGGTAACACGCTGGCCGTTGATGCGCGGCACGGCATAGAAACCGCTGCCGATATCGCGATAGATGACGCCTTCGTTCACCATGGCGCCGCCCGGCCCGACGACCATCTGGCGCATCGGTACGGCCAGCGAGCGGCCGATCTGGATAAAGGCGCGCCCGCCCTCCACGGTCTGGACCATTTGCGAGGCGCTCTCGCCGCGCACGCTCTTGGTGTCCCACACCGTCGCACC
>DATGXM010000123.1:0-1686 GCA_035298985.1 Azonexus sp.
TTTTTTTAATGGCGGGCCAAATTTTCCTCTTCCACATTCGGATCTGCTGCTCGTTGCGCTCGCGTGCCCTGCCCGTGGGCCGCTGCGGGCTCCATCCTAGGAGCCTGTCCGAGAAACAGCGCGCGATGCACCTGAAAGCCGAACTCTTGCGTAGCACGAATTCGCCGCGAAACGCTGGCACCAGGCGTTCCGGCGAGCAAAGTCGCTCCAGGAACTCTGCGGCTGCGAATTTGAGCGAAAAACATTCGCCGATGGCTCTCAGCGGGGTTGCATGGCTGCGTGAAGCCGTAGAATGTTATGCGTCAGACACACCAGTGCCCACTCCCCTTTTACTTTGTCTTTGCCGCGTAGCAAGAATTGGCGAAACCCGCGGGCTTGCTTGATCTGCCCGAACACCGGTTCCACCACGCACTTACGCGCCGCGTAGACCGCCTTGCCCACCTTGGTCTGCAGTTTCCTCTTCATCCGATCCACCTTGGTCGCGCCTTTGGGCAACGGACCGGGCTTACAAGGTAATCGATGCTCGCCATGCTTCTGCTTGCCCGTGGCGATGAACCCGTCGATCTTGCGCTCCGGTTGATCGGCCGATTCCAGGTACGCCAAATTCTCTTCCGAACAATATCCGCTGTCCGCCAAAATCGCTTCCGGCCGTTGCCCCGACTGTTGCTCGATGGCTTCCACCATCGGCTCCAGTTGCTGTTTGTCATTGGCCGCTTCGGTCACCGACTGCCCGACAATCAACAGCATCTCTGGTTCCACTGACGCTTGCGCATTGTAGCCCTGCACGAACCCGTCGGCGCCCTTCATGATGCGCGACTCCGGATCGGTGAAGTTGTATTGATCCGTGTCGTCCGGCTTGGCCCGCTTGGCTTCTGCGGCGCTTTTGCCTTCCGCCGCTGCCTTTTCTCGCGCTCGCTGCTCGACGACTTTCTTGGCTAATTTGATCTTGGCCAGCCGCGTTTCCCGCCGCCGCAACTCCTCCGGCAACTCGTCGCCCCGCTGACTGCCATGCCGACGGTCTTCTTCCTCATCAGCAGCCTCGGCCTGCTCCAGCAATTGCTTCACTTCATCCCGCAGTTGCTCTTGCTTTTCCTGCATCCGTCCATAGCTCATCGCCTTGTGCTTGCTGGCGTTGGCTTTCACCTTCGTCCCGTCCACTGTGACGCGTCCTACTTTCACTGCGCCCACTTCCAGCGCCATCTCCAAGACCTGCTCGAACAATCCCTGCAGTGTCCCGATGTGGATCTTGCGAAAGTCCGAGATCGTTCGGAAGTCCGGCTCGTTGCCCGCCGCCAATACCTTGAACGGGACGTCTTCCTGCAACCGCTTCTGGATCCGGCGCGAACTGAACACCCCCGTGCAGTACCCGTACACCAATAACTTCGTCATGAGACGCGGATCGTATGGCGGCTGCCCTCGCTTCTCTTCCCCGTACACCGCGTGAATGGCCGACAGGTCCAATTGGTCCACCACGTCGCTCACGAAGTACACCAGATGTTCTTCCGCCACCCATTCGCGCAGGCTCGGCGGCAACAGCAGGTCTTGATCGGGCAAATACGGTCGGTAGCCCTTCGGCATAAAGCATTATGCCCCGACTTCGTTTTATTTGTTCCCTCAATCTCGCGGATTTCTCAGACAGGCTCCTAGGCTGTGCAAGGGCGGCCAGAGGAAGCAGCCGCGCAACAG
>DATGXM010000124.1:0-2021 GCA_035298985.1 Azonexus sp.
GATCAGGCTTTCGCCCATTGTCCAATATTCCCCACTGCTGCCTCCCGTAGGAGTCTGGGCCGTGTCTCAGTCCCAGTGTGGCTGATCATCCTCTCAGACCAGCTAAGGATCGTCGCCTTGGTGAGCTTTTACCTCACCAACAAGCTAATCCTACGCGGGCTCATCCTTGGGCGATAAATCTTTGGTCTTGCGACATCATCCGGTATTAGCACCCCTTTCGGGGAGTTATTCCGAACCCAAGGGCAGATTCCCACGCGTTACGCACCCGTGCGCCACTAGACCCGAAGGTCTCGTTCGACTTGCATGTGTTAGGCATGCCGCCAGCGTTCGTTCTGAGCCAGGATCAAACTCTCAAGTTTGATGTACCTGACCGGCGGGATGGAATAATCCCGCCAGGCAAGCTCATTTCAAGGAGCCTGCCTGCACAAATTTCACGACACCCGTAAAGGGCATCGCACGTCATGGAAACGTGTTAAGACATGTGAGGCAGGCTTGGCTTTTTGACCGAGCACCCTGCGCCTTGAAGCCGCAGGACCCGGGGCCGCCGCCCACATGTCCCTTCATACAAAATCACAATGTCAAAGAGCTTCACACAAAATGCGGCGGACAGTGAACCATCCCCTGTATCTCTACCGGGTAGCGGCGTGTCCGTCGATTTAGGCGACCGGAGAAGCGCCACCGAGGCGGCGTCGTCCGGTGGAGCGGCGTATATGGGGGGCACTGAGTCGGGTCAACAGCTTTTTGGAATAATGTTGCGTTTTTTTGTCAGCCGCGCTCAAAACAACGCAAATCTGCGGCTTTGCGATTGTGGACATGAGGCTTTCGGCAAGGAACTGCTGCTAGGGGAAGCGAATGACCAGCGCCGAATCCGCCCGTTCAGACCCCGATTCTCCCGCGTTGGGCGGGGAATCAGTGCGGGAATCGGGTCAGGAATCGGGTCTCGGCGCCCGCGTACGCACCGCTGTGATCTGGCGATCGGGCAGCCAGATCATCGCACAGGCGATCACATGGGGATCGACCCTTGTCGTGATTCGCCTGCTCGAGCCGGGCGATTACGGCCTGTTCGCGATGAGCCAGGTGGTGCTGGCCTTTCTCTCCTTCCTCAACGGCTACGGATTCGCGAGCGCGCTGATCCAGTCGGAGACGGTTGACCAGTTCCGGATCCGCCAGGCGTTCGGTCTGCTGCTGCTGATGAACGGCGGCCTTGCGGTCATGCAATGGATCGCTGCCCCGCTGGTCGCCGATTATTACAACCAACCGGTCGTGGCGGACATGCTCAGGGTGCAGGCGCTGATCTTTCTCTCCACGCCGTTCATTGCACTGCCCGAAGTGCTGATGGGCCGGAAGCTGGAGTTCCGCAAACAGGCGATGGTCAATCTGACCGCGGCGCTGGTCGGCGCCACCATTGCCCTGTTCCTCGCCTGGCGCGGATATGGCGTGTGGACGCTGGTGTTCGCGCCCATCGCCATGTTCTGGGTGCGCGCCATCGGCCTTACCTGGATGGCGCGCTCGCTCGTCATGCCGACATTCGATTTCCGGGGCTGCGGCACCATCGTCACCTTCGGCACGACCATCCTCGTCACGCAGCTGTTCTGGCTCATCCAGACGCAATCGGACATTTTCATCGCCGGTCGCCGGTTCGAGCCGCACTCGGTCGGCCTCTATTCCGAATCGCTTTTCCTGGCACAGATCATCATGGCCAAGTTCGTGCCGCCGCTGAACGAGGTGGCCTTCCCCGCCTATGCCCAGCTGCAGAAGGATCCGGCCGGGCTGCGCTATGCCTTTCTGAAAGCGGCGCGACTGGTGATGCTGGTGGTGCTGCCCGCCTATATCGGCATGGCGGTGACGGCCGGGCCATTAGTGGCGACGCTGTTCGGCCCGAAGTGGATGGAGATTGTACCGCTGGTCACGCTGGTGGCGCTGGCGATGCCGTTCATGACGCTGCAGATCCTGTTCGCGCCGGCCCTCAATGCCCTTGGCCGGCCAGACATTCCGATGCGCTCCGCCATGGCAGGGGCAAT
>DATGXM010000125.1:0-15440 GCA_035298985.1 Azonexus sp.
TGCACCGGCCGCCAAGCCCGTCGCTTCGGAGACGACCACCGCCGTTACCGCCCGCACGGCCCGCGCCCCGCGCCAGCCGACCGAAGTCGAACAGACCGTCGCCAAGCACCAGAAAGTGCTGGCCGATGCGCTGGCCAAGGCACAGGCCATCAAGTACGACCAGCCGAAGGTCATGAAGCAGGAAGCGCCGAAGGCCACGAAGGCAGCGAAACCCGCCAAGCCGGAAAAGCCGGTCAAGGCGAAGAAGATCAAGCTGGTGCGCGACAGCTACGCCATGCCGGAAACCGAATACGCCCGCATCGGCGAACTGAAGAAGCGCCTGGCCGCGCTGGGCAACGACGTCAAGAAGAGCGAACTGCTGCGCGGCGGCATCGCCCTGCTCGCCGCGCTCAACGACAGCGAACTGAAGGCCGTGATGGGCCGTGTCGAGCGTATCAAGACGGGACGCCCGAACAAATAAGCCGTAGAAAATTCCGTTTGTTACAGCCTGTCATCCGGCTGTAACAAACGGCGGATAACCTGCACACATCACCAAACCCAACCGTGCAGGAGTTACCCCCATGCAGTATTCCAAGCTCGTTTCCGCCCTGGCCGTGGCCGGTGTCGCCATGCTCGGCGCCCAGGCCGCCCAGGCCCAGGTCATCAAGATCGACGGTTCTTCCACTGTCTATCCGATCACCGAAGCCGTCGCCGAGGAATTCCAGAAGTCCAAGAAGAACGTCGTCAAGGTCACCGTCGGCATCTCCGGTACCGGTGGCGGCTTCAAGAAGTTCTGCCGCGACGAAACCGACATCTCCGACGCCTCGCGCCCGATCACGGCCAAGGAAATGGAAGACTGCAAGGCTGCCGGCGTGCAGTACATCGAAATGCCGGTCGCCTTCGACGCGCTGACTGTCGTCATCAACCCGAAGAACACCTTCCTGAAGCAGGCCACCGTCGCCGAACTGAAGACCATGTGGGAACCGGCCGCCCAGGGCAAGATCACCAAGTGGAACCAGATCAACCCGGCCTGGCCTGACGCCCCGATCAAGCTGTTCGGCGCCGGCGCCGACTCCGGTACCTTCGAATACTTCACCGAAGCCACCGTCGGCAAGGCCAAGTCCTCGCGCGGCGACTACACCGCTTCCGAAGACGACAACGTGTTGGTCCAGGGCGTCTCCCGCGACGTCAATGCCATCGGCTACTTCGGCTACGCCTACTACGCCGAGAACAAGAGCCGTCTGAAGGCTCTGCCGATCGTCAATCCGAAGACCAACGTCGCGGTCGAGCCGTCCGAAGATTCCGTCATCAAGGCCACCTACCAGCCGCTGTCCCGCCCGATCTTCATCTACGTCAAGGCCAAGTCGCTGGAGAAGCCGGAAGTCAAGGAATTCGTCGAGTTCTACATGAAGCACGGCGCCGCCCTGACCAAGGAAGTGAAGTACGTGCCGCTGCCGGCCGCTGCCTACACCGGCAACATCGAACACATGGCCAAGAAGAAGTACGGCACCGTGTTCGGCGGCAAGAACGAAATCGGCATCACCATCGAAGACCTGATGAAACGCGAAGCGAAGAACTGATCTCCGCCTTTGACACCAAAAAGCCCGACCCCGTACGGGTCGGGCTTTTATCATAGGGAATTCGCCACGTGAATTCACAAACCATGACTGCACCCAACGCCTCCGACCTGCCCACGGTCAGCGACCGCCTGGCCAAGAACGCCATGCGCCACGCCAGCGAGCGCATCATCGAGATGCTGCTGTTCGCGGCAGCTGCCGTTTCCGTCCTGACCACGGTCGGCATCATCTACGTACTCGTTTCCGAGTCCATCCATTTCTTCCAGAATGTCAGCATCGTCGACTTTCTGACCGACACCCAATGGACCCCACTGTTCGATGATGCCCATTTCGGCATCATGGTCCTCGTCTCCGGCACCGTCGTTTCGTCTGCCGTCGCCCTAGCCGTCGCCATTCCGATGGGCAGCGTGATCGCCATCTATCTGTCCGAATTCGCCGTTCCCAAGGTGCGCGAAGTCGCCAAGCCGGTACTCGAACTGCTTGGCGGCATCCCGACCATCGTCTTCGGCTACTTCGCCCTGCTCATGGTCACCCCGCTGCTGCAGAAGATCTTCCCCGAACTGCCGGGGTTCTCGCTGCTTTCCGCCGGCCTGGTCATGGGCATCATGATCGTGCCCTACATCGCCTCGCTGTCCGAGGACGCCATGCGCGCCGTGCCGATGAGCCTGCGCGAAGGCTCCTACGCCATGGGCGCCACCAAGCTGTACACCGCCATCCACGTCGTCGTCCCGGCCGCCTTCTCCGGGCTTGCCGCCTCGTACATCCTGGCCATCTCGCGCGCCGTTGGCGAAACGATGATCCTGGCCGTCGCTGCCGGCATGCAGCCGAACCTGACCTGGAACCCGGCCGAACCGGCCGCCACCATCACCTCCTACATCGTGCAGGTGGCGCTGGGCGACCTGCCGCACGGCTCGATCGGCTACCAGACCATCTTCGCCGCCGGCCTGACCCTGATCATGATCACCCTCTGCTTCAACATCCTCGGCCAGTGGCTGCGCCGCAAGTTCCGGGAGAACTACTGACATGCAACATCCGACACTGACGACCGAACAGGTCCGCGCCCTGATCGCCCGCGGCAAGTTCCGCGACACGCTGTTCCAGGCGATCGGCATCCTCTTCCTGGGCATCGGCCTGCTGGTTATCTTCCTGCTCGTTTCGGACATGGTGATGCGCGGTGCCGAGCGCCTGAACCTCGACTTCTTCATGAACTTCGCCTCGCGGCGCGCTTCGCAGGCCGGCATCCTGTCGGCCTGGGTCGGCTCGCTGCTGGTAATGACGGTCACCGCCTTCGCCGCCGTACCGCTCGGCGTCGCGGCCGGCGTCTATCTCGAGGAATACGCCAAGCGCAACTGGGTGACTGAGATCATCGAGATCAACATCACCAACCTGGCTGCCGTACCGTCCATCGTCTATGGTCTGCTGTCGCTCGGCATCTTCGTCTATGCCTTCGGCTTCGGGCAGAGCATCCTGACTGCCGGCCTGACCCTGGCGCTGTTGATCCTGCCCATCGTCATCGTATCCACCCGCGAGGCCATCCGTGCCATCCCGGCGATGATCCGCGAAGGCTCGATGGCGGTCGGTGCGACACGCTGGCAGACCTGCCGCTACCACATCATCCCCTACGCCATGCCCGGCATCCTGACCGGCGTGATCATCGGCCTGGCTCGCGCCATCGGCGAAACGGCGCCGATCATCACCATCGGCGCCCTGACCTTCATCGCCTTCCTGCCGCCGGTGCCCTTCACCGAAGTCAGCCCTGGCGTCAATGCCGGCCTGTTCGACTGGCTGATGTCGCCCTTCACCGTGATGCCGATCCAGATCTTCAACTGGACCTCACGCCCCGACCCGGCCTTCGAAGTCAACGCCGCCGCCGCCGGCTTCGTGCTGATGGTCATGGTGCTGACCATGAACGGCATCGCCATCTGGCTGCGCTACAAGATGCGCAAGAACATCAAGTGGTAAGCCGCCGCGCTTGCCCGAACCGAATATCGACCTGGAGTCACCATGCAGATTCATGACCATCCCAGCCTGAAGGCCGAAGCCCGCAACCTGAACTTCTTCTACGGCGAAGCGAAGGCCCTGAAGAACATCAACATGCCGATCTACGACAAGAAGGTCACCGCCCTGATCGGTCCTTCCGGTTGCGGCAAATCGACCTACCTGCGCAGCTTCAACCGCATGCACGACCTCTACCCGGGCAACCGCTACGAGGGCGAGATCCGCTTCTACCCGGACAACACCAACCTGCTGTCGCCGGATGTCGACCCCATCGAAGTGCGCATGCGCGTCGGCATGGTCTTCCAGAAGCCCAACCCATTCCCCAAGTCGATCTACGAGAATGTCGCCTACGGCCTGCGCGTGCGCGGCGAGAACAACAAGCGCGTCCTCGACGACAAGGTCGAGCATGCGCTGAAGGGCGGCGCCCTGTGGGACGAAGTGAAGGATCGCCTGCAAGACCTCGCCTCCAACCTGTCCGGCGGCCAGCAGCAGCGCCTGTGCATCGCCCGTGCCCTGGCGACCGATCCCGAACTGCTGCTGTTCGACGAGCCGACCTCGGCACTGGACCCCATCGCCACCGGCGCCATCGAGGAGTTGGTGCATGAACTGAAAAAGCGCGTCACCATCCTGATCGTGACCCACAACATGCAGCAGGCGGCCCGCGTCTCGGACTACACCGCCTACATGTACCTGGGCGAGATGATCGAATTCGGCAAGACCGACGAAATCTTCATCAAGCCGAACGACAAGCGCACCGAAGACTACATCACCGGCCGTATGGGCTAAGGGAGACCGACATGAACGAAAGCCAACACCTCTCCAGCCAGTTCGACGAGGAACTGAGCCGCCTGCGCACCCACGTGCTGCAAATGGGCGGCATGGTCGAAACCCAGGTTTCCGCCGGCATCGAAGCCTACAGCTCGGGCGAAGTGGCCAGCGTCAAGAGCATCGTCGAGGCCGACCGCAAGATCAACGACCTGGAAAAGGCCATCGACGACGACTGCGCGCACATCATCGCCAAGCGCCAGCCGACCGCTTCCGACCTGCGTCTGGTGCTCGGCATCAGCAAGATCGTCACCGACCTGGAGCGCGCCGGCGACGAGGCCAAGAAGATCGCCAAGGGCGTCCGCCGCATCTACGAGGCCGGTCACACGCCATCCCAGTACGGCGTCGGCATCCGCCACCTGGCCGAAGCGGCGCTCAACCTGGTGCGCCAGTCGCTCGACGCCTTCGCCCGCCTCGACGTGGCGCTGGCCCAGGCCGTGATCAAGGCCGATAGCGACGTCGATACCGAATTCAAGTCGATCATCCGCCAGCTGATCACCCACATGATGGAAGATCCGCGCACCATCACGACCTCGATCGAGATCATCTCCATCGCCCGCGCCATCGAGCGTATCGGCGACCATGCGAAGAACGTCGCCGAGCAGGTGGTGTTCGTCGTCGAAGGCCGCGACATCCGCCACATCAAGGAGCCGACCAAGTGACACCGACGATACTGGTCGTCGAGGACGAACCGGCCATCCAGGAACTGGTGGCCATCAACCTCAAGCACGCCGGCTTCCTGGTCGTCCGCGCCGGCAGCGCCGAAGAGGCCGAATCGGCCATTCGCGCCGCCCTGCCCGACCTCGTCATCCTCGACTGGATGCTGCCCGGCCAGTCCGGCGTCGCGCTGGCCAAGAAGATCCGCGCCGACGAACGGACCCGCGAACTGCCCATCATCATGCTCACCGCCCGCGTCCACGAAGAGGACAAGGTGCAGGGGCTGGAGGCCGGCGCCGACGACTACATCACCAAACCCTTCTCGCCCAAGGAAATGGTCGCCCGCGTCCGCGCCGTGCTGCGCCGTCGCGCCCCGCACCTGGCCGGCGAAGCGGTCGAGGTCGGCAACCTGTCGCTCAACCCGGCCACCCACCGCGTGCTCGCCGCCGGCCAGCCGATCGAACTGGGGCCGACCGAATTCCGCCTGCTGTTCTTCTTCATGACCCACGCCGAGCGGGTATACACGCGCGCCCAGTTGCTCGACGAGGTCTGGGGAGACCACGTCTTCATCGAGGAACGGACGGTGGATGTGCATATCCGCCGCCTGCGCGCCGCGCTGGAAACCTCCGGTCACCATGAACGGGTGGAGACCGTGCGCGGTACCGGTTACCGCTTCCGGGGAGCCTGACCCGCCTTGACCTCGCTTGTCATCCGCGCCGTGATCCTGGCCGCGATTGCCGCGGCCATCGCCATCCCGGTCGGCATCTTCTCCCGGCCCTGGCATGGCTGGGCGGTTTTCTGCGTCGGACTCGTCCTGCAGCAGCTCATCCATTTCCGGCACTTCGCGCGCCTGGACCGGTGGACGCGCAACCCGGTGGTCGATGCCAGCCTGGAAGGCGAAGGGGCCTGGGACGACATTTTCGGGCGGCTCTATCGCCACGAGAAGGAATTGCGCGCCCAGATCGAGCAACGCGACAAGACGATCGACCTGCTGCGCGCCGCCGCCCAGGCACTGACCGATGGCGTGGTGATGCTCGATCTGCAGAACAGCATCATGTTCTGCAACACCACGGCGGAAACCCAGCTCGGCCTCAAGCTGGACACCGACCAGGGACAATCGATCGTCAATCTCGTCCGCCAACCCGAATTCGTCGCCTACCTGGAAGCGCTGGATTTCAGCCGACCGTTGACGCTGCGCCCGGAGCGCTACCGGGACCGGGTATATGCCATCCACGTCATTCCCTACGCCGGTAGCCGCCGGCTCATGCAGATCAAGGACATCACACAGGCCGACCGCCTCGACCAGACGCGCCGGGATTTCGTCGCCAACGTCTCGCACGAACTACGTACGCCGCTCACCGTACTCGCCGGCTTCCTGGAAACGATGCAGGAAATCGTCCTCGACGACGACGAACGGCGGCGCTACCTGGCCATGATGGCCGACCAGTCGCGCCGCATGCAGTCCATCGTGCAGGACCTGCTGACGCTGTCCTCAATCGAATCGGCGCCGCCGCCCGACAACGATGTTGTCGACATGGCCAGCCTGATCGACAAGCTGCGCCGCGATGCCGAAGCCCTGTCTGGCGGCCGCCACAACATCGTCGTCGAAACCGACGGCCGCGGCGACCTGCGCGGTTCCGAACCGGAACTGGTCAGCGCCCTGGCCAACCTGGTAACCAACGCCGTGCGCTATACGCCGGCCGGCGGCAAGATCACGCTGCACTGGCAGACCTCGCCGCAGGGCGCCGAGTTCGCCGTGCAGGATACCGGCCCGGGCATCGACCCCAAGCACATACCGCGGCTCACCGAACGCTTCTACCGCGTCGACCGTGGCCGTTCGCGCGACTCGGGCGGCACCGGCCTCGGCCTGGCCATCGTCAAGCACTCGCTGAACCGCCACCAGGCCCAGCTCGACATCAAGAGCGAACTCGGCGTCGGCAGCCGCTTCGCAGCGCGCTTCCCGGCCAGCCGGGTGGCCAGCGGCTAGCGCGGGATCAGGTTTTAAGGGGGGTCAGGGTTCGCGCCGAAACAATGATGCGCTTTCGGCTTCCTTCGCTGATGCGTCGTTCCACCTCCCACATGGGCAAGCCCTTGACGACCCCGATCTGTTCGATTGCCGTCACGACCTCACCCAGCTTGACGCAAAGATAGTTGGCACCACGTTCGATGGAAGACTTCACTTTCATGTCCCGATCTTTCCTGTGAGCAGAAGGTCAGAATATCGTAGCCGAGTTCACGGCAAAGCGGATCGCCCAAAGCGGTAGCCATACTTCGCTTAAATCGGAACGTCGATTTCGAACGTTCCGATCCTCCTCAAAGCACTATCTCAATTCAGGCTCATCGACCGGCAAGGCGACGCCTCACCCACGCCGACCCGCCGCCGTTCGATGAACAGGCTGCCGCCGGCCGGCTCGGCGCCGCCCGTCCGGGCGCGCTTCTTGGCCTGCTTCTTGGCGGCCGAGGCGGCGGCGGCCACTTCGCGATGCGACTCGCACTCGCCCGGGCCGACCCGCACGGCGCCCAGCGACAGGGTGGGTGCCGGCTGGAAGCTCAGTTCGCCGCGCCGGTTCTCCGCCATGTAGCCGCCGCGCAGGCGTTCGTCGATGCCGAGCAGGTTGGCTACGGCTTCGGCGAAGCGCGAAATAGTTTCCCAGCAACGCATTTCCCAGTCGGCACTGCGGAAAATGATGAAGAAATCGTCGCCGCCGATATGGCCGACGAAATCCAGGCGCGCATCGACCTGCTCGCACAGCAGACGAGCCAGGGTCTGGATCACGTCGTCGCCGCGCCGGTAGCCGAAGGTGTCGTTGAAGGGCTTGAAGTCGTCGATATCGACATAGACCGCGACGAAGGGGCTACCCGCCGCCAGCATGCGGTCGACGTGCTCGTTGATCGGCACATTGCCCGGCAGCTGGGTCAGTGGATTGGCGTAACGCGCCGCGCTGATCTGCATTTCGGTAATTGTCCCCATCAGGTCGTGGCTGCTGCCGACCCCCAGGTACTGCCCGTCGCCGGTGACGATGAAGCCGTCGAGCAGATAGTGCTTGGGGGCCAGCGACAGCATCATGGCCAGTTCCTGGATGGTGGCGTGCTGGTCGACAATCAACGGCGCATGGTCCATGAACAGCTCGCAGCTCTTGCGGCCGAACAGTTCGCGCCGGAAGGGCCGGGCGAAGCGGTCGATCATGCTGTGCCGATTGATCATGCCGACCGGCTGGCTACCCTGCACGACGGGCAGCACATCGAGCGACGGATCGGCCTCAAAGCGATCGATCACCTCGGCATTGCTGGCCTGCATGGGTACGGGCTCGATGACCTTGAGCAGGGTGCGCGCCGTCGGCAGCTTGCCCGGCCCACCCGTCATCGGCGACAGCGCCAGCGACTGCTGGTCGAGCGCGGACAGCGTCCGGCGCGGCAGCTGGCGAATCGGCAAACTTTCGGGATAAGCGATGAAATAGCCCTGGCCGCAGGCGATACCCATGTCGCGGATGCAGACGAAATCCTCCTCGCGCTCGATGCCTTCGGCGACCAGCGAGGCGTTGCCGATTTCGGCGAGGTCCTGCATGGCGCGGACGAAATGGAACTTGATCCGGTCGTCGGCGATGCCATGCACGAAATGCTTGTCGATCTTGACGAACTCCGGGCGCAACTCCGACCACAGCCGGAGATTGGCAAAGCCCTCGCCGAGGTCGTCGATGGCGATCTGGAAACCGCGTCCGCGGTAGTGCAGCAAGGCATCCAGAATGCCCGGCATGTCGGTGATCTGCTCGTTTTCGGTCAGTTCGAGCACGATGCGGTTGGGGGCAATGCCCAGCTCGGTCAGCAGTTCGCGGGTATGGCCGTTCATCAGGCGGGTATCGAGCAGGCAGCCCGGCGTGACATTCAGGAACAGCCGCCCGGCCAGCCGCTGCGCAGCGAAAGCGCGCAAACTGGCTTCCCGGCAGGCATGCTCGAGCTGCAGCGACATCTGATAGCGCGCCGCGATGGCGAACAGCTGGTCCGGGCGGGCCAGGCTGCTGCCCTCCGGGCCGCGGATCAGGGCTTCGTAGCCCAGGATGGCACGCACGCGAAAATCCAGAATCGGCTGGAAAACCGGGTAGAGCTGCCCTTTGTCGAGTATCCGCTGCAGTTCTGCGAGCTCGTCGTCCAATGCAACACACATGATGTTTATTGTCTTTCCCTGAAAAACCGATCAGCCAGTTTAGGCAGCCCAGATTGCAGCACCGTGACAGGCGCGCCGGCCCGGTCATGCCGGCGTAACAAACCGGCCGCATGCTGCAACGGACACTGAACAACCAAGGAGCCCGCGATGCCGGAAATGAAATTCTGCTATTGCTGTCGGGTGCATCATCCGCTCGACCCGATGCGCCTCGACTGGCTGCAGGCCAGCTTCAAGTCCGGCCGCATCCTGGTCTCGGCCACCAAGACCCGGCGCTTCCGCGACCTCGGTTTCCGCGAACTGCGCAACGGCCGCATCGACGGCAAGCATCTGATGCTCCGCCGTTTCTGAAGGCTGTGCAGTCGTCACGCCGCTGCAACATGGTGCGGCGATAGTGGAGTCATCGTCCCGCCATCAGGGCAACCCGTCACGGCGTAAATCAAGGAGAATTCATGGAAAAGCGCAACGACATCGCCGCCTTTCCCGAGCTGTTCGACGGCATGGATCAGTTCATCGAGGAACAGGCCGCCGGCCTCAAGCGGACCAGCGCCCTGCTCGCCCTGGCCCTCGCCGTGCCGACCACGTTTGTCATCCTCTACACGCTGAACAAGCTCTTCTGACAGGCGCTCAACGGCGCGCCAGATTGGCCGCCAGCATGTTGCAGAACAGCGCCCCCTGCTCCAGCGCGTCGTCCAGTGCGACATGCGTATGCGGCGCCGGATCGAACCACGCCGCCGGCATCGCCTGCTTGCCGCTGGCCCGATACGGCTGGCGCAGCACGGCCATGGCGTAGGTCTTGATGTCGATCACCGCGTAGCCGAAGGGATTGTCGCCGGCGTACCGCTCCAGGTACCACTGGACGAAGGGAAAATCGAAGGCCGCCGGGTAGGCCACGAACACCGGCCGTCCGGGCAAGGCCCGCAGCCACGCCACATAGCGGCGCATCGCCGCGGCCGGCGTTTCGAGGTTCTGCCGGCAGGCCAGCCACGCCTCCGGCTGCGTTGCCCACCACAGGGTGGTCCGCTCGTCGGCGACCAGTCCCGGCACCGTCTCCAGATTGGCCGAAAAAGTCGCCAGCAAGGTCTTGTCCGCCGCATAGGCCGCCGAGCCGAGACTCAGCATCGAATGCCGCCCGGCCACCGGGCCGTCGGTTTCGATATCGGTACTGACGTAGATTTCGCGAGGAGAAGTTTTTTCAATCATGGCTGGATTATTGGCCTTTGTGGCGCCCAGTGCCAACTTGGCAAAGCGGCCCGAGGTAAGATGATTGCCTTGCCGATCAACTCCCCGGGAGGTTGTCATGACGACCAAGCTGCTGAGCGGAAAACGTGTCCTGATCACCCATGCCGATGCCTTCATGGGCCCGGCCCTGGGCGAAACCTTCCGCCGGCATGGCGCCCATGTCGTCGCCGATACGGCGCCCTTGCTCAGTCCGGACGAACCGGCGCAGATCGTCGCCGCCGCCGGACAAGTCGACGTTCTCGTCGTCAATCTGGCCATGGCCGCCCCCAGCACCCCGCTCACGGACATTGACGACGCGGAATGGCAGCGCGTCTTCGGCAGCCTGGTCGATCCATTGCCACGCCTGGTCAAGGCTGTCATCCCCCAGATGCAGGAGCGCCAGCGCGGCAAGATACTGGTCATGGGCAGTGCTTCGGCCCTGCGCGGCATGCGCCTGCGGGCAAGCTACAGCGCGGCGCGCGGCGCCCAGCTGGCTTTCGTGCAGGCCGCCGGTGTCGAACTCGCTCCGCACAACATCCAGATCAACGCCATCGCACAGAATTTCGTCGACAACCCGACCTACTTCCCGCCCGAGGTACAAGCCAACCCGCGCTTCCAGGAACGGCTGAAGCGCGAGGTTCCCCTCGGCCGCCTGGTCAGCGCGACCGAAGACACGGAATTCGCCGCCTACCTGTGCAGCGAGCATGCCGACTGCTTCGTCGGGCAAATATTTCCGGTCTGCGGCGGCTGGGCTGCGCGCTAGCGGGGCGGACGCAGGGGGCCTGAGGCCGACTGCGGTGATTCGCCCTTGCCGGACAGACGCCTCAATCTACCGGGTATCCACTAGGGGCCGCCACGCCGGGCGCCATTCACTGGTGGCGGTTAATATCGAAAATCCGTTTCCATTTCACTTCGGGCTTGCGCCATAATGCAAAACCCTTATTAGGCACCTGGGTTTGTCGCAATAGCAGCTCCGCCAACCCGCCGCGCTCGTCGGCCCTTTGTTCGTTGCCCCCCATGCTCAAACCATCACTACACCCGACTGAAAACGAACGGATTGCGACGCTGCACCGATTATTGATCCTCGATACGCCCCCCGAGGAGCGCTTCGACCTGGTCACCGCCTACGCCGCTTCGTTGTTCGACGTCCAGATATGCCTGGTGACGCTGGTCGACACCCATCGCCAGTGGTTCAAGTCGCACCATGGCATCGCGGTGCAGGAAGTGCCGCGCGAAGTGGGGTTCTGCTCGCATGCCATTCTGCAGGATGACATCCTGGAGATTTTCGATGCCCGGAACGACGCCAGGGTCTTTGACAGCCCGCTGGTCACCAGCGCGCCCTTCATCCGCTTCTACGCCGCCCATCCCCTGACCATGCGCGATGGCCAGCACGTCGGGACGCTGTGCCTGATCGATCCGCAGCCCAAGCGCCTGTGCGAGTGGGAGCGAGAACACCTGGCGATGCTCGGGCGGATGGTCGAAGCGGAGTTGCAAGGCCTGCCGGCCGGCAGCCTGACACAATTGATCGAGTGCCGAAAAGGCGTGGTTTCAGCCAGCCGGATGCCCGTGGGCCCCGAAGCCCCCGTCTAGCGCCGCGCGGAGCCCGGCGGAAATCCGGGCGACAAAAAACCCGCGGCAGGCGCGGGTTTTGGTTTGTGCAGAAGGCTCGTTCAGGCCTTCGGCGCGACGTAGCCCTGGATCTGGTCGGCGCCTTCGCCGAAGAAGTGCTTCTCGACCTGTTCCATCAGGTACTTGCGATGCTTGGCATCGACCAAGTTCAGGCGGTTTTCATTGATGATCATGGTTTGCAGCTTGATCCACTGCTGCCAGGCTTCCTTCGATACGTTGTCGAAAATGCGCTGACCCAGGGCACCCGGGTACGGGGGGAAATCCAGACCTTCGGCCTCGCGGCCGAGCTTGATGCAATTGACGGTACGTGCCATGTGAAACTCCGTGGGGTTGATGGGCAGGATTATAAGGTCTTGAACAGGACCTTGGACCTCCGCTGATAGTTGTACATATCTCGTTTGGCGGCCGGCAGGTCATCGACCGTGCCGAGCTTGAAGCCGCGTTCGACGAACCAGTGCTCGGTGCGCGTGGTCAGCACGAACAGGCGCTTGACGCCGGCCTTGCGCGCCCGCTTCTCGATGCGCTTCATCAGCTGCTCGCCGTAGCCCCACTCGCGCTGGTCGGGCGCCACGGCGAGGCAGGCCAGTTCGGCTTCCTCGTCGGAATGGGAATAGAGCGCCGCGCAACCGACGATGATGTTGTCGTGGAGCATGATGGAGAAACGGTCAATTTCGCGCTCGAGCAGTTCGCGCGGCCGATGCACCAGGATGCCCTCCTCCTCCATCGGCTCGATCAGGGCGATCAGTGCGGCGATGTCGTCCGGCTTGGCTTCGCGGATGTTTTCCAGCGATTCGCGGGTGACCACGGTGCCGACGCCGTCATGGGTGAACAACTCGCGCAGCAGGGCGCCGTCCTGTCCGTAGCTGATCAGGTGCACGCGGCCGACCCCGGCCCGCGTCGCCCGCATGCTGCACGGCAGGTAGCGACGGATGTCGGGCGACAGCCATTCGGCCTTCTTCAGCAGGTCGTCGACCTCGTCGGCCGTCATCGCGTCGAGCAGTTCGCCCGCCTTGTCGGTGACCCCGCGGCTGTCAGTCAGATACACCAGCTTGTCGGCCTTGATCGCCACGGCGACGGCCTCGGCCGCCTCCTCCATCTGCAGGTTGAAGATTTCGCCGGTCGGCGACGGGCCTTCGCAGTTGAGCAGCACAATGTTGCCCAGGCCGAGCTGGGCGTTGATGCCTTCGGCGTCGACCTTGCGCACCTTGCCGGCGTACTGCATGTCGATACCGTCGAGGACGCCGATCGGCTGGCCGGTGATGAAATTGCCGCCGATGACGCGGATGCGGCTGTTGGCCATCGGCGTATTGGGCAGCCCCTGCGACAGCATGGCCTCGATTTCGAGATAGACGCTGCCCACCGCGTCGAGCACGCAGTCGAGCGCCTCGGCATCGGTCACCCGGTAGCCGCGGTGATAGACCGACTCCAGGCTCTTCTCGCGCAATTCCTCCTCGATCTGCGGCCGCGCGCCATGTACCAGGACCAGGCGGATGCCCAGGCTGACCAGCAGATTGACGTCGTAGGCCAGCGTCTTGGCGAATTCGCTCTCGACCGCCGCACCGCCGAAGGCGATGACGAAGGTCTTGCCGCGGAAGGCGTTGATATAGGGCGTGACCGCCCGGAACCAGGAGACGAAATGTTCGTCGTAAGGGGTATCGCTCATTTGTCGCCGTATTTTCCGTCGTCGTCTTTCAGGGCCTCTTCAAGGCTTTCACATACCGTTTTCAGCACCTTGACCCGGGCGAAGTTCTTGTCGTTGGCCTCAACCAACGTCCAGGGCGCCAGCCCGGTCGAGGTGCGGTCCACCATGTCGCACACCGCCGACACGTAGTCGTCCCATTTCTCGCGGTTGCGCCAGTCCTCGTCGGTGATCTTGAAGCGCTTGAACTCGGTGTCCTGGCGCTCCTTGAAACGGCGCAGCTGCTCGTCGGCCGAAATCTGCAGCCAGAACTTGACGACGACGGCACCGGCCTCGACCATCTGGTGCTCGAAATCGTTGATCTCGGCGTAAGCGCGCAGCCAGTCGGCCTCGGAACAGAAGCCCTCGACCCGCTCGACCAGCACGCGGCCGTACCACGAGCGGTCGAAAATCGCCGCCCGCCCGGTGCGCGGCAGGTGCCGCCAGAATCGCCACAAATACGGCTGAGCCCGCTCTTCCTCGGTCGGTGCGGCAATCGGCACGATCTGGTACTGCCGGGCATCGAGCGCGGCGCCGATGCGGCGGATGGTGCCGCCCTTGCCGGCCGCGTCCGAGCCTTCGAACACCAGCACCAGCGAGCGCTTGCCGACAAAACGCGGGTCGCGCACCAGTTCCGCCAGCCGGGACTGGTACTTGGCCAGCTGGCTCTCGTAATCCTTCTTGAGCAGCTTCTGCTTGATGTCCAGCGCGCTGAGCACGTTCTTGCGGTCGATGGCATGCAGGATGGGCGGCGCCACCGGCACCTGCTGGCGACCTTCCTGCTGCAGGCGGCGCTTCATGGCGTCGAGCACGATGCGGCCGACGGTCAGCGAGCGATATTCGTCATCGGTGCCTTCGACGATGATCCACGGGGCATGGGCGGTGTTGGAAACGCGCAGCACATGGCCGGCCACGGACTGCAGCTTGTTGTAGGTCTTCAGGCGGTCGTAGCTTTCCTTGGTGACGCGCCAGGCGGTGTTCGGATTCTTCTCCAGCGCCTTCAGGCGCTTTTTCTGGCCATCCTTGGACAGGTGGAACCAGAACTTGAGGACCAGCGCACCTTCATTGACCAGCATGGCCTCGAAGCGGTTGATGTCGTCGAGCCGCTCGTCCAGCTCGGAACGATGCATCTTGCCGGTGATCCGGTCGGTGATCGGCTGCGAATACCAGGAGCCGGCAAAGATGCCGACCTTGCCCTTGGGCGGCAGGGCACGCCAGTAGCGCCACATGTAGGGACGCGAACGTTCTTCGTCGGAGGGCGTCGAGAAGGCCAGCGTCGAGATGTGGCGCGGGTCCATCCACGAGTACAGCAGGTTGATCGTCTCACCCTTGCCGCTGCCATCCACCCCGGAAATCAGGATGACGACCGGAAACTCCTTGCGCTCCAGCACGTCGTACTGAACATCGAGCAAGTCTGCACGCAGCTTCGGCACCTCGGCCTTGAACCTCTTCTTGTCGACCTTGTGATCCAACTCGGCTGATTCAAACATGGCTACCTCTCCCTGAAGTCACCCCAAAGAACCTGCAACGCCGCCAGTGCGGCCAGACCTGCCGTCTCGGTGCGCAACACGCGCGGCCCAAGGCGTACCGGCTGGAAACCGGCCTGCTGTGCGGCAATCACTTCCTGCGGATCAAGACCCCCTTCGGCCCCGATCAACAGCTGCACTTCCTGCGCCGGCGCGATGTCAGCCAGCGTCTGTTCGGCATCCGGCGCCAG
>DATGXM010000126.1:0-2348 GCA_035298985.1 Azonexus sp.
ACGGTGGCCTTGTTGGCGGCGGCGAATTGCTCGGGGGTCGTGAACATTGGGTTTCTCCTAATAAAAAGTCATGCCAAATTACGCATTTCTGGCAGCCTTCCCATCATGGTGATGTTGCGCTGCAGCATGGACTTTATTATAGGGAGGATTGTTCGCTTGTCAACATTATTTTTGTGCGGTGCACAAATATTGATTCCCGATTTAAATCAGCGATTTGGGCGGTGTTTCGTTGCATCCGCGGGGCATACTCCCTGCGCAATGCACTACTGTTGTGCAGGTTGCGTCGACAGGCCGCCGGAACCCTTCAGTTGCAGGCGTTCGCCGCGGGTGGCCGGGCGCTCCGGCTCGGTGTCCTTGTTCTTCGGCTGGATGACGGCGCGCACGCGTGGCGGTGCGGCATTCGGGTCACGGCTTTCGCCGGCGGTGACCAGGTATTTTTCATTGACCGCGTCGTACCAGATGTAGTCGCCCTTGACCTGGTCGTCGCCGCTCTTGACCCAGGCGCGGTGGAACAGCTCGGCGATCTCGGTATTGGTGTTGTATTCGATGCGCTCGGCCTCGCCCTCGACGTATTCGTCCTTGCCTTCGCGCTTCTGGCGGAAACGGGCGAGGCCGTTCTTGCCGCTGAAGGCCGTCCCTTTCTGGAAGCCGTAGCGGTCCTCGGTAATGAGGACGCGGTCGGCCTTGAGGATCATGGTGCCCTTGGTGATCACGACATCGCCTTCGAGGACCTGGATTTTCTTGGCGTCGTCGATGGAGACCTTGGCGGCTTCGAGCAGCATGGGTTTGTCGCGGTCGGCGCGTTCGGCGCGGACGGGGAAAGCGGCGAGGAGACAGAGGGTGAGCGTGACAAGGCGAACGGTCATGGCGTTGTTCTCGATCGAATGTATTGCCCTTTGACCTGCGATTGCAGAACGAAGGTGGATTTGTTGTTGTCGATCTGGGCACCCACACCGGTGATCCAGGATTGACCTTGCGTGATTTCGACCTGGCTGTTGGTGAAGGCAAACCCGGCGTCGGGCTGCACCGTCAGGTCCGGCGTGCGGGCCAGCAGCTCGGGGCGATCGGCGGTGGCAGCCCGGGTGATGCGGACATCGTCCCACAGGTAGGCGACTTCGCCCTTGGAAGTGATCTTGGCGAAATTGGACGTGACGCGGATTTGCGGTGCGTCCGGTCGATAGCTGATCAGCACCGGCGACTTGAGTTCGGACGAGTCGTCGTCCGCGTAGTGGACCATGTAGGGGCCGGTCAGCCGGTATTTGACGTGGCCGGTTTCGTCGAAGCGGCGGACGACGAAGTTTTCGGCAATACCGTCCGGATCGTGGCGGAACTTGCCATCGTGCTTGTCATTGCCGGGCTCGGTGGCGCTTTGCAGCCAAAAAGTCAGCGTGGCCAGCACGGACAGGATGATGATGGGGAAGAGTTGGCTGGGCCAGTGCTTCATTGCGGGGCGAGATAGGGCGCGAAGGCTGCTTCGAGCTTGCCCTGGGCGGCGAGAATGAATTCGATGGCTTCGCGCACGGCGCCCTGGCCGCCGGCGGCATCGGTTATGGCATGCACGCGTTCCTTGACGATGGGCCGCGCATTGGCCGGGGCGATGGCCAGGCCGCAGTGCGCCATGGCCGGCAGGTCGATCAGGTCGTCGCCCATGAAGGCGAGTTCGGACCAGTCGAGGCCCAGCTTGTCTAGCAGCTTTGCGGCGACATCGCGCTTGTTGCCGACGCCCTGATAGACGTGCGTCACACCGAGATCGGCGGCGCGGTGGGAGACGACGCCGGAATTGCGGCCGGTGATGATGGCGACTTCGATGCCGACGCGCTTGAGCAGCACGATGCCGAGGCCGTCCTGGACGTTGAAGGTCTTGAATTCGTGGCCGTCGTCGGAATAGTGCAGGCCGCCATCGGTCATTACGCCGTCGATGTCGAAGGCGATGAGCTTGATGCGGGCGGCGCGGGTTTGGGCGTCCATCAGATAACCTTGGCGGTGAACAGATCGTGCATGTTGAGAGCACCGATCAAATGGTTGCCGGCATCGACGACCAGCAGGGCGTTGATGCGCAGGCGCTCCATCATTTCGACGGCTTCGACGGCGAGGCGATCGGGGCCGATAGTGCGCGGATTGGGGTGCATGACGGTGGCGATGTCGCCCTGCTGCAGGTCGATGCGCTTTTCGAAGGCGCGGCGCAGGTCGCCGTCGGTGAAGATACCGAGGACCAGGTTGGCCGGATCGGTGATCGCCACCAGGCCGAGGCCGCCGCGCGACATGGCGATGATGGCGTCGGTGATCGCCGTGTTCGGTGCCACGGCGGGAACCCGGTCGTCGGCACGCATCACGTCGCGGACGTAGAT
>DATGXM010000127.1:0-2433 GCA_035298985.1 Azonexus sp.
TCTGCCAGATCGACGCTTTCATCGGCCACCGCCGCCAGTTCTTCGGCATGGTGCGCCGCATCCTCCTCATCGCTGTGCAGCCATTTGTGCGCCAGCTTTTCGACGCCTTCCAGGCACAGGTACAGGCCGCCGAGCATGAGCAGGGGCATGACCGCCCACGGGATGAAGGCGCTGATGGCCAGTGCCAGGGGAACGAGGATCAGCTTGTTTTTCAGCGAACCGACCGCCACCGCCCACACCACCGGCAGTTCGCGCTCGGCCGCCACGCCGGCCACCTGCTGGGCGTTGAGGGCGAGGTCGTCGCCGAGCACGCCGGCCGTCTTCTGGGCGGCAACCTTGGTCAGCACCGCGACGTCGTCGAGGATCGTCGCTATATCGTCAATCAGGACAAGCAGGCTGGCGCCGGCCATTGGGAACTCCGTTCTCAATCAGGGCGGCGCCACCGCGGCGCGCGCAGGTTCAGTGGGAAGCAGCCGGGATATCGATGGAAAACTCGCGCAACCACGTGGCACGGCGGTCGAAGGGCGAGCGCCGCTCGACTTCGACCAGGCCCTCGCGGGTCATGAACGGCGGCGGCTCGATGCCGGTGCGGGAACGCCGGTCCCTGCCACGTTCGCGATAGGGAGCAGGTTGGTGTTTGGTTTCTTCATTCATGGCGGACTCCTTTGCCTGAACGGGGATTATGCCATGGTGCTGGACCATGGCCGACTGCCGCTGCTCAGATGTCGGTAAAGAGGCTGGCTTCGGGCAGGCGCGACTTGGGCAGCTTGGCGTTGAAATCCTCGGCACTGCCGTAGCCCAGGGCGACCATCACGACACTGCGCAGCCCCTGCTCACGCAGGCTTAGCGCGGCGTCAATTGCCTGTACGTCGATGCCTTCCATCGGGCAGGCATCGACCCCCAGCGCGCCGGCGGCCAGCAGCAGGTTGCCCAGGGCGATGTAGATCTGGCGATCGACCCACTCGTCCAGATCGTGCTTGTCGTCGCGGTGACTCTTGACGTAGAAGGAGCGCGAATTGTTCTGCATCGTCCTGCCCTCCGGCGTCGGGAAGCGGCCGTCCAGCTCTTCCTGGGCAAGAATGGCGGCCAGATGGGCGTCATCAAGGTCGGTGCGGGCACAGAGCACGACCGCATGCGAGCACTTGGCAACCTTGGCGGCGTTGTAGGCGTAGTTGCCGGCCAGCGTGGCGGCGATCTTCGCCTTGCCTTCGTCGCTGCTAGCTACCACGAAATGCCAGGGCTGCGAATTGACCGAGGCCGGCGCGAAACGCAGCACGGTGCGCAACTCGGCCATCACCGCGTCGGGAATCTTGCGGGCGGGATCGAAAGCCTTGCAGGTGCGGCGGGTGGTGGCGATCTGGGCAACGTTCATCGGGTAATTCCTTTGCTGAATGGGCTATAGAGGATTACGGCAGGGGCCGCCGGCAGGTAGAATCGCGGTCTGCGCCGCGCCTGCGCTTGACCGCAATTATCCCCCAAGATTCCGAATCGCATGTCCGACTACTCTGCCTCTTCCATTCGCGTCCTCAAGGACCTCGAACCCGTCAAGGAACGTCCCGGGATGTACACCCGGACGACCTGCCCGACCCACATCGTGCAGGAAGTCATCGACAACGCGGCCGACGAGGCGCTGGCCGGCTTCGCCAAGAAGATTTCCGTCACCATCCGCGCCGACGGCACCATCGAGGTCTCCGACAACGGCCGCGGCATCCCGGTTGAAATCCATCCGGAAGAAGGCAAGCCGGCGGTCGAGCTGGTGTTCTGCAAGCTGCACGCTGGCGGCAAGTTCAACAAGAAGGAATCGGGCAACGCCTACCGCTTCTCCGGCGGCCTGCATGGCGTCGGCGTGTCGGTAACCAACGCGCTGTCCACCCGACTGGAAGTCGAGATCAAGCGCGGTGGCGGCGTGCACAAAATCGCTTTCGGCGACGGCTTTGTCACCGAGCCGCTGGCCCGCATCGGCGATGTCGGCCCGCGCACTACCGGCACGACGGTACGCATCTCGCCCGATCCCAAGTATTTCGATTCGCCCAAGGTCAATCTCGGCCAGTTGGAGCACCTGCTGCGCTCCAAGGCCGTGCTGATGCCCAATGTCACGGTCGAGCTGGACATCGAGGGCCAGGAGAAGAAAACCTGGTGCTACCAGAACGGCATGGCCGACTACCTGGCCGAAATGATGGTCGGCACGCCGGTGGCGCCGATTTTCGTCGGCGAGAAGTACGTCGAGGTGGAAAACGGCTTCTCGGTCGGCGAAGGCGCGACCTGGGCGCTGGCCTGGTTCGAGGAAGGCGGCGGCAAGCCGGAAAGCTACGTCAACCTGATCCCGACGCTGGACGGCGGCACCCACGAAGCCGGGCTGAAGTCCGGCGTCTTCGAGGCAGTGAAGGCCTTCGCCGAGCACCACGCCATCCTGCCCGCCAAGGTCAAGCTGGC
>DATGXM010000128.1:0-13403 GCA_035298985.1 Azonexus sp.
GAAGCCGGCGGCCTTGCCCGGCTCGCGGCCATAGACGCCATGCAGGTTGGGGCCGACGGTATGCGCGGCGCCGGCCACCGCGACGTGGCAGATGCCGCACTTGTTGGCGAAAGTCTTCGCGCCCTTATCGAGGTTGCACTCGGCGGCGTGGGCGGTACCGGCCAGCAGGGCGATTAACGGAATAATCAGCTTTTTCATGCCCGGCCTTTCAGATAGGCGCGCACATCGCGGGCCGCCGTGATGCCCGACTCCAGCGCGCCATCGACGAAGCCGCGCCAGCCCTCGGCCTGGTCGGAACCGGCCATGAACACCCCGTGTTCGGCACGGCGCAATTCCGGCAAGCCGCCGGTCAACTGCCCCGGCCGATACCAGCACCAGGTGCCGCGCGAATACGGGTCCACGTCCCACTGGTAGCCGGTCACGCCCAGCACTTCCGCCTTCGGCAACAGGGTGCGCAGCGCCGTCTGCACCGCCTCTTCGTCGGTGATGTCGAGCAGACCCGGTGGGCCGAAGCAGACGAGCAAGGTGCCGTCGTCGCGCTGCTGCTCGGTCCACGTCAGCGTGATCGGGCTGGGGTGCGGCGCCATGCCCATCCAGTTGCCGACCTTCTGCTTGATATGGATGTAGCACTTGGTGCCGCGCCCGGTGTGGCCGTCGTTCGCCATCTTCTGCTTGCCGGCGCTCGGCTCCGGCGTCATCCGGATGTACTTCAGCACATTCAGCGGCACGGCCATGACGACGGCGCGGGCACGGTAGGTCGCGCCCTTGGCGGTGGTCACCACGCTGCCGTCTTCTTGCCGGGCCACCGCGGCCACCGGTTCGGACAAGGCGACATCGCAGCCGCAATCGGCCAACATGCGCGCCGCCAGTTCGCCCATGCCTTCGCGTATCTTGTAGCGGCCCAGCTTGTCGAACATGCGGTTCATGTCGAAATCGCCGAGCGACCACCAGCGCAGCATGTCGGCGAACCCGGCCTGCCCCAGTTCGTTATGGCAGTTGATGCTCAGTTGCGGGCTGAGCAGGTCGCGCATTTCGCGATTCAGATGCAGGGCATCGAGCCTATCCTGCAGGGACAGCGCATCCCAGCGCGCCAGGGCTTCCTTGCGGAACAGCGGATCGTGCGCCCGCGGCAGCACTTCACGGCCGCCCTGCCCGTCCACGTTGCAGAAACGCTCCATCGCCTTGGCGATCTTCTCCCACACCGGGCCGGCCTTGCCGTTATGCAGCTTGCCGCCGCTGATCCACGACACCGTCTCGGCCGCCGCCCCCGGGCTTTCCTCGATGCCCAGGCCGTAGCGGGTGATTTCGTTCCATACGTAGGGCTGGCTCCAGTGGATCCAGGTACCGCCCAGCTCGATCTTCTTGCCCTGGTAGGCCGATGTGAAGGTCCGCCCGCCGATGCGGTTGCGCGCTTCGAGCAGCAAGACCGACAGGCCGCTTTTGGCCAGATCGCGGCTCGCCGCCAAACCGGCAAAACCGGCGCCGATGACGATCACGTCGTAGGCATCGCGCTCCGGCTTGCGGAGCACCGGCTCAGTCGCCGCGCCAGCCAGACCGGACACGCCAGCCAACCCGACGCTGCCGGCCAGACCGCCGAGAAAGCGCCGCCGACCTTGGCCTTTAGCTTCCATTTCCTCCATACCGCTCTCCTTTGCCAAACCAAATTCACTATTGCGAAATCGATTCACTAACTAACTTGTTAACGAATACTAGGTCGCATGACCTATTTCGTCAACGGGGTTTAGTGAGAAAATTTGTCTATCGACCTATTTTTTGCACCGCCATGAAAAACACAGCACAGCAGCCAGCAGGCCGAAGCGAAGCCAAAACCGCCAAGGGGCGGGCCAAGACGCAGGAAATCCTCGATGTCGCGCGGCGCCTGTTCATCGAAGGCGGCTACGCCGAAATGACCATGCGCCAGGTGGCCGAGCAGACGGGAATATCCCTGTCCAACGTCCAGCACTACTTCCCGAGCCGCGAAAGCCTGCTGCAGGCCCTGCTCGAGTCGGTCATGGAAGGCTACGACCCGGCCTACCGCGATATCGAGACGCTGGACATCGCACCGCGCGACAAGCTGGAAGCGGCCATCCGCTACCTGCTGGCCGATGCGAAGAAAGGGGAGTCTGAAAAACTGTTCGTCGAAATCTGGTCACTGGCCACCCGCGACCCGATCGGCCGCGAGATATTCGACCGGATGTACAGCCACCACCGCGCCAACCTGGCCCGCCTGATCGCCGCCGCCAAACCGGAGTTGGCTGAAAAGGAGATTCAGCTAAGGGCCGCCCTCGTCGCCATGCAGATCGAGGGTTTGATGCTGCTCATCTCGGAAAACAAGCCTCGCCACGCTGAACTGGAGGGGGTCGAGGAAGCCTGCGTCGCTGCGACTATGGGCATTGCGCTTGGGGATGGCTGCATCTAGCGGGAGAACTCGCTTCGTCAGCGAGAGCTAGTTAGTGGCCAAAACAAGAAAGGATATCCGTGATCGGCTGCTGAGTTTCAGTTGTACGGCGCGACATCGCGTGAGCGTGCTTGAGAATCGATACCAGTGGTCCGATTCAGCCCAACACCAACCCATCAAGAAGTCTCCACTTAGTAGACATTGACGCTATCCGTATGATTTTTGATTAAGATGTTATCTCCATCGGATAATTTGTATGTCCAGCCCTTAACAAAACATGCCTTTAGAATATCTTGTTATTTTCTTTGGTTGATATGAAATGAATAAAGCCAAAATCACCTTTACGCTGCTGTTTTCGTTAATGGCTGGTGTGCTGTTAGGTGAAGAGTACCCCCATGAGCGGCCGCTTTTGTCAGACGAAAAATATCAAATTGAGCTTGCTACGTGCGTCGATGTAGGACTTGAGCAGTTCTCTCAATCCCTTGGATTTTTCGACAAAATAAGGATGACCGAAGAGAAACTGGCACAGAAAAAACAGGAGCTGTCGAACCTATGCAAACGTGATCAACAGAAAATCCTTTGGCAAGATCAGCTGGAGTACGACAAGGCGAAGAGAGAGTTCGAGGCCAAGCAGAGGGAATTAGAGCGAGCGGCAAAACTCCAGGAGGAGGCGGAAAAACAAGAGCGCATTCGGGCAGAGGAAGCAACTCGCCATGCAGCACAAGCCCTCGCTATGGCTCAGGAAAAAGAAGCAAAGGCTGCTGCAGACAAGGCATATGCGGAACAGAATGCGTGGAAGACGTATGCTTTTTGGGGAGGGGGAGTTGCTTTATTGATTCTGTGGTTTGTTGTTTCCAGCACCATTGAAAAAAAACGGAATGAACAAATCAGTCAGCGAGTTCAGACAGATCTTTCGGTTCTCGATGCCAATATCAAGGCAGCCAATCGCGGGTTAACTGCATCATTCGATAATCGCGACAATATCTCTGGCTATGGTGCGTTCCTTTGGTCCGGGTATGGATGTCAAGTGTTTGGCCGGAAGGATGTAACAAAGTATAAATCCATGAGTGCCGCTTATTCCAGAACAGGCGACCGTGCGCGAGAAGCGCATAAGATCAAAGGTCGCGGACGTGTGAGCGTTAGAGGCACTCGGGGCAAATATGAAAAGGTGGACGAGCAGGTATCGCTCGGAACGCACAACGTATATGTCACCACCGAAGGTCTCTACGTCTGTGGGGACTATCCTGTCTTGGTAAATAGGACCTCGTTGATTGCTTTCAAGATTATTGGCGGCAACACGATCCAATTAACCTTTGCAGGGTCCAAATATCCCATTGAAATCCAATTTCCGGACTGGGGGCACGCGGAGGTCTGCTGTACTGCAATGCAGAACATTTAAGATCGTGTGAGAGGAAGTATGTCGCTCCAAATCCTCGCTGGGACGTGCAGCCAGCCGCAGTGGCATCGCTTGGTTTTTTTCGAAAGTCGCTGCCTAACTATTTGAGGTAATCATGGCTATTTCATTCCTCAATTCACGGGAACCAGGAGCCACAACAGCGGCACTCATCCTAGACGAGATTGAACTCGGCCAGCGATATTTGGCAGTGGCAGAGCAGTCCCGCTTCTACAGGGGGCGACGGATAGATGCCGTTATAGGAGCAACCATCCGCGCTTGTAATCAGGCCTTAGGCATGGCTGGAAACTTCAAGAATGGCTGTCTCTACAGGGAGTCGAGCCTGTCCGAAAGGTGGAGCAAAGAAACAGGGGAGGTGGTAGTACTAGACCATGCCACACCCATAACAGAACTGGTAAAGAGGCACAAATTGGGAGAACCAATCGCCCAACTAATGCTCTCTCCCGTGGTCCGCATTTCGAAATCGTCCAATGATGGGATGACTAGGAAAGGGTACGCAAAGGCAGGCCATAAGGCGGGGTTCCCCCTGTACCGATATGCCCGAGCAGGCATCTCTATAGTTACACATTCGGGAACGCCGATTGATCCAGCCACCTGGACTGACGAGGAGCATTGGAACTTCGTTCGTGAGACTCCAGAGCTTCGGCCAATTCTAGACGCCCTAGAGATTGAATGTTCAACGGTTGAAATCTGGCAGATCGGCCAGCCGCTTCGGATAGTTGGCCTGCCAGACCAGGCTGATAACGATCTGCGCCGGAGCGGAGGCGGAGTAATAGGGACAACGGAGTAATAGGGGACAGACCTCAATTTCTTCATAAAGGCTCACAAATAAATGGTAATGCCCAATAAGGAATCATGTGTAATCCGTTAAACCCCACGCAGGATTGACAAAATCCACGCCAAGCACAGACAATGAGGTTATCGAAATTTTAAATCTTGGCGCTCACATGGAAGCTGTAAAAAACGTTAAGAGCACATCGGTAAGCGCTAAAGCTGTATCAATGCCGGCGCCGGTGACGCGCGCGCTGCAAAAGCTGGGGCAGGACCTGGCGTTGGCCCGGCGTCGTCGCCGGCTCACCCAGGCATCGATGGCGGAGCGTATCCAGACTTCGGTTGCAACGCTGCGCCGGATGGAGAAGGGCGACGCGCGCATCCCGTTCGGATTGATTGCGCGGGTGTTCTTCGTCCTGGGGGAGTTAGGCCGTATCGACTCGCTTCTCGATACGGCGAACGATGAAATCGGGCTGTCGCTCATGAATCAGCAGGTGCCGCAGCGTGTTCGGACCAAGGGCGGCAAGCCTCCTTCAGGCGCGCTGTAGCCATGGCGTCGATTCAGAAAGCGGTCAAGGTTGCACTGGGGCAGTCCGCGCTCCCCCTGGGGGCGCTGACCTACAGCAAGGACGGGGGCCGCGAATACTCGACGTTCGCCTATGAGGCGGCCTGGCTCGCGGATGCGAACCGATTCGAGGTCTCACCTGACCTGCCGCTCGTCTCCGGCCATCAATTCCGCAAGGCGCCTGCCAAGGAAGACTCCCTGTTCCACTTCGCGTTCGCGGACACCGAGCCGGACGGCTGGGGCTGCCGGGTTATCGCGCGGGACCACGCCAAGCGCCGCAAGCTGGCCCAGGCCGCCGGCCGGCCGGCACCCGGCGCCTCCCTTACCGAGATGGATTACCTCCTGGGCGTGGATGACATGAGCCGTATCGGCGCCCTCCGCTTGCTGGACGCCGAAGGACGGTTTCTGCGCACCATTGAGGATGGCGATCACGGCACCCCGCCGCTGCTCGAACTGTCCCATCTGATGGCGGCATCGCGCGCGGTCGAGATGAACAAGGAAACCGAAGCCGACCTGCGCTACCTGCGTGGCCGGGGCACCTCCGTGGGCGGCATGCGCCCGAAGTGCACGGTCGTCGACGATGACGGTCATCTGGCCATCGGCAAGTTTCCCAGTATCACGGACGACCGCAGTGTCACCCGCGGCGAGGTGCTCGCCTTGCACCTGGCCAGGACAGCCGGGATTTCAGTTGCCGAGTCGCGCGTGGTGATGTCCGACGACATTCCGGTCGCGCTCGTTCGCCGCTTCGACCGGCTCAACGGCGGCCGCATTCCCTACTTGTCGGCCGGCTCCATGCTGCAGGCCTCCCGTCAGAGCGACCATGCCTACGCCCAGATTGCGGATGTCATCGTCGCCAGGAGCGTCAATCCGGGCCGGGACCTCGCGGAGCTGTGGCGCCGGATGGCCTTCAACCTGCTCATTACCAACGTTGACGACCATGTGCAGAATCACGGTTTTCTCCACGTCGCGCATGGCCAATGGCGCCTGGCACCGGCTTTCGACATCAATCCATTCCCTGACAAGGACCAGGAACTGAAGCTGTGGCTTGATGAGAGCTACGGGCCCGTCGATTCGATAGAGGCTGTGCTTGGGCGGGCGGGCTATTTCCGGTTGGATGCCGCTGTGGCGCGACGGGTATTGAGCGAGGTGTACACCGCGATCCGGAACTGGAAAAAGGTAGCCACATCGGCGGCGGTCGGCATGTCGGCCCAGGACATCGATGACTTCGCCCCAGCCTTCGAGAACGAGCAAATGCGCGTCGCGGAGACCCTCCTCCGCTGAGCGCCACAGGGGCTGCTTGGTCGAGTCGTCCGTGCGAGCCACAGTTCCAGCGGGTAGGTCGGCCCGCCGGAAGCCAGGGCAAAGCGGCTAGAACACTAGGGGCCAGACCCCGATTTTCGCATTCCGGCCGGTACGGTTTGCGCGCACTGGCAATCGGTAAATTGCAGTGTGGCTTGTAAAGCTTTCCATCCATAACTGCGTGCAAAACGCCTCTGATTTCCTGGGACAGCGCCTCTTCTGCCCTTACGAAGGCGGAGTTCGTGGCCGCGACGGGAAGTCCCCAACCGCGTATGTCGCACATGCCGCCCCAGGCATCATGCCTTGAGCATCCCGGCCTCCCACCTGGGAACACGGAATGCTGGATAGCACCCACGGTCGATTGCGCCCGTATTGCTTCCAGGAGCAATTCAACCCATCCCTTGATATCGCCACGGCTGCGCTTTTCAAGAGCGCGAGATGCTCCGCGAGTTATCCCATCAAGTTTTGTTTGCAGGAGAATTGTCATGAAACACAGTAAATCTTTGATCGCCTTGCTTTTCGTGGGCAGCCTGACCGCCGTTGGCAGCACCATCGCCCAGACGGGTAGCGGTTCGACCGGCTCGTCACCGACAGGAACAGGTACCGCGGGTGGGGATTACGGCACTTCGGCCGGCCAGTCGCCGTCTTCCAATAACGTTACTAACGATACCGGCACTTCCTCCCGGAATCGCCGATCGAATCGCTCCGGCAACACCGGAAGTTCTGTCAACTCCGATAGTTCCCGCGGAGCATCCGGTGTTTCAGGCAGCAACAGGAATTATCCGTCCGGAAGCAGCACAGGAAGCTCTAGCGGGACAACGGGCGGGGCGACGGGCGGCACGACAGGCACGGATGTCCCGGCCGGCGGAGCGGGCGCAGGAAGCAGCGGCACCACTGGCAGCGGTATGGGCGGCGCCCCGAGCGGTGGCGGAGCCGGTAGCGGCAGATAGCGCTTCGAAGACCCGGTCTGCCGCCCATCGCTCCGTGAACAAGGGCGTCCGGCATCAGGGCGGCAGCGCCACTCCCTGGGTGGCGAGATCGCCTCTGCTCGCCAGCACCTGTTGCGCATGCTGTTCGCCCTGTTCGATGAGCCGGTTGATGCGTTGCGGCGAGTAGTCCAGGTCCCGCGAGACGTATTCGTAAGGCAGGGCCTGCGCCCGGGCTATCCTGATTACGTTCAGGCGGCAGAGGCCGTCCTCCAGGGCGCCCTCCTTTTCGCGGGCGACACGCCGTTCAAGGTCTGACGCGGTCCGCTCTGTCGTGGCCGCGGTGCACTCCGTCAGGAAGTCCAGATAGCGGTTGTTGATCGCCGCGTACTCCTCGTCCGAATCGGCCCGCGGCGCGAGCAGGGCGGCCTGGACCTGGAACAGCAGGTCGAGGCCGCTGTCCGGCTTGCGCCCTTCGCCGCAAATGGTGTCCACGACGATGACCAGGTAGTCGCCGATTTCCCGCTCCGGCCCGGGCCGCGAACGGAGAACCCGGAGCAGTTCGCGAAGGGGGCTGTGCGGCAGGACATCGCCGTCCCAATAGCTTTGCCCGTCGATGTCGGTCAGCGGGTAAAGGACGGGGACGCTGCTGCTCGCCACCACGTGGCGTGCAGTCACGCCGTCACCCTGCCAGCTATGGAAGACGGCGGGTTGCTGGGTAGCGGCATTGACGGCCCGCACCAGCAGCAGCGGATAGCCCCCCGGATTCGGGCCGAAGCTGCCGACGCGTTTTTCCAGCAGACGGAGCATGGGCCCGGTGTCGTGCAAGGCGGCGCGGGCGCGCCAGGCCATTCCCCAGGGACTCCAGGCCAGGTAATTAGGCGCACAAAGTCCGGGATTGCCGGTCAACAGCATGCTCAGCAGGCTGTTCCAGCAATGGGGGTAGCAGCCCGGAAAGGGGAAAAACGGCTGCGGTGGCGTGGCGAGATCTTCGCGCCAGAAGGCCTCCAGGGCGCCCGCCCCGCCGTCGGCGTCGCCGAGGTGACGGGCCACCACGGCGCTGTTCAGCGCACCGATGGATGCGCCGGCGATGCCGGCCACTTCGATGCCGGCCCGCCGGAGATAAACCGCGATCGCCTTGTAGGCCCCGCACTGGTAGGCGCCCAAGGCGCCCCCACCCTGAAAAACCAAGAGTGCCTTGGACATGGTATTTCCTTGCCGAAGTGTTAACGATGTCCCTTCATGGCAAGGCGCGTACCCGTGGCGACGCCGGGCCCGGTGTTTGCCGGTATGCCCAAGCTTACAAAGGAGAATGCCAGGCAAGGCAAATTGGGAGCTGCCGGCCGCGATGGGAGAGCGACCCGGCAACAATTACATTGGCCTGCATTTTTCTTGGCCCTTTTGCCGTTGCCGGCTCTGCCGCGACCGGACCAAGGCCCGCGATGCTGGCAGGGCGAGGCCAGCCGCAGCGCCCGCGGACAGGACTGCCGCCCGGAGCCCGGTCAGCGCGTTACGCCGAGCTGGATGGCTTCGAGCTGCTTGACCAACCGTACCCGCATGCCGGGAATATCCTGCGGCACCGAGGCGCGGTAGGCGCGGACATCGTCGGCGGTGTAGGGTTTGAAATCGGCCGGGATGCTGCTGCGCCCGATGTTGCTCATCACCCAGTTGAGCAGGTCGGCGGTTTCGCCGTCGCCGAGCGGCGTGTTCAGGGTGCCCGGCACTTGCGACAGGTAGGCCCTGCCGTCCGGCACGCGCAGGAAATGCCCGACCTCGTCGCGCATGCTGGGGATGCCGTTTTCCGGCGAGCCGCTGCCATCGGCCTGATGGCAGCCCATGCAGTAGAGCCGGTAGTTTTTCTTGGCGGCATCGGCCATGGCCTCGCCGGCCAGCAGGCCGGAGAGACTGCAGAGGCCGGCGAGCAGGAGGGCGCTGCGGGTGATGGAAGCGAGGCGCATGGCGTTCTCCTTACTGCGAGGCGGCGCGCCAGGCGCGCAGTTCCTTGGCGGTCGGCTTCCTGGCGCGGGCGGCGGCGAGTTCGTCAGCCTCGATGGGCTTGAAGTCGGCCGGCAGTTCGGCGGCGTTGAAGGTGGTCAGCACGTGGTTGAGCACGGCGGCCAGTTCGGCATCCGAGAACTGCTGCCAATTCGGCATGATGCCTTCGTACAGCACGCCCTTCGATTCCATCTTGCCGGCCAGGCCGGCGATGACGATGCCCGGCAGGTACTTGCGCCCCTCGGGAACCGCCATGCGCTTGCCCAGCGTGCCGGTCAGCGGCGGCGCCAGGCCGAGCGCCCCAGCGCCGTCCGGCTGGTGGCAGGCAGCGCAGTTGGCGGCGTAGACCGCCTTGCCGTCCTCGGCGGAAGCGAGGCCGGCGGCCCCCGCGAGAAGGGTCGCGAACAGCAGACGCTTCATGACTGCCCCTCTTCCAGGCCGACGATGACCGACACCGTGCAGTGGTAATGGCTGCTCTGGTTGGCCATGCACCAGTTGATGTCGTTGTGCACGCCCATGCGGTAGCCCGGCCGTTCGCGGGTATTGGTGTTGCAGAAGCAGCGCCCGCAGCTGGTCTTGCCGCAGCAGTCGTTGTAGCTGACCAGATAGTCGCGCCCGTCGGCCGGGTTGCGGCAGGTGCCGACCCAGGACACCGCGGAGGGCGTGCTGCCCGGCGGGCAGGTGGTCATCGTGCCGCCGCAGCACGAGCACAGGAAGCCATCGACGCTGCAATAGCGCCAGTAGTCGCAGTCGGTCTCGGTCGGTTCGCGCTTTTTCGGGGCGCTGCCATGGCCGGCGGCGTGGGCATTGTTGGTGCGGTCGAAGGGCAGCACGGGCAGGGCGAAGGCACCGGCCACCAGCAGCTTGCTGACGCCGATCAGGAAACCGCGCCGACCGGTGTTGCTGGCCACCGAACGCGTGCGGCGTTCGGTGTAGCGGTCGAGTAATTTGAGGAAGTCCATGGCTCAGGCCTTTTCCGGATGGGCTTCGGCGGCGAGCAACTGGCGGTCGATGTGCTCCTGCACCGAGGCGATGCCGCTTTCGTAGGCCGTCATCAGGCTTTCGACCTGCTCGCGGGAATTGACCAGGCCCTTGGCGCGGACAAAGCCATTGGCGTCGAGCAGCACGCAGTAGGGCAGCTTGGAAATCTTGTAGGCCATGCCGAGCGGCTGCGACAGCACGTAGGGGAAGTCGGCCAGCTGGTGCTTTTCGCGGAAGGTGGCGTGCTCGGGGCGATCGCCGTCCGAGGCCAGCACCACGTTCAGCCAGCGGTTTTCACGTTGCTGTACGGAGCGGATGATGGGCAGCAGCTTCTTGCACACCGGGCAGGTCGGCGACACGAAGAAGAGCAGCGTGCTCTTGGCGGTGGCCGTGCCGATGGTCAGGCCCTGGCCTTCCCAGGTAGTGACGTCGACCGGCGGCGCCAGTTCGCCGACCTTGGGGCCGTGATCCATCATCAGCGCCCCCATCGGCGCGACCCGCTCGTAGAGGATGCCGATCTGGCGGGACAGGGCGAGAACGCAGATGCCGAGGGCGACGACGACGACCCACAGGGCGATTACGGACAGGGTGAGCGGATCCATCATGATTGCAACTCCTTCAAAAGCGGTTGATTGGCAAGCAGCTGGTTGGCGCTGGCGTAGAGGACCAGCAAAGCCAGGATGGCACCTGCCACACTGAAATAATCGACGGTGCCGAGGCTGCGCGGCAGCTCGTCGGCAGCGGCCAGCAGGATGGCCGCACAAAGGAACAGGTTGCGCCCGACCAGGCCCCACGAAATGCGCTGGCCACCGGTGCCGCAGCCGCATTCGATGCGCCCCATGCCACGCAGCAGGTTGATCGCCACGCCGCCAGTGGCCACGGCCATGACGGCGAGGCCGAGCAGCACGCCGAGCGGCCGCGTGGCATCGAAGATCAGGGCCAGGCCGGCGAGCAGTTCGGCCACTGGGAAGACCTTGGCGAACAGCACGGCGGAAGCGCCGTTGAGCAGCCCGTAGTTCTCCACGGAGTAGCGGAACAGTTCCAGATCGCGCAGTTTGCCCAGCGCGCCGGTGATCAGGATGATCCCCATGGCGGCCGCAGCGGCATGGACGACGACCGGATCGAACAGGAAAGTGGTTGCTCCCATGTCAGCGCACCTCCATGAACAGCGAGGTTTCGCCGATGCCGGACATCGTCTTGGCGACCGGGTAGCCCTTCTGGATCTTGCGGGTGACGATCTCGCCCTTCTCGACATTCAGCGAGTAGAGCAGCGGCTCGCTGCCCTGGCTGGCGACCAGCGAGATAGCGTCGTTGGACGGAATGCGCGCCACCCGCTTCTGGCTGGCGACATCGTAGGCCCAGATTTCCTTGGACGGATTCTTGTGCGAGCCCTCTTCGCCCTTGTCGTGCATGTTCACGTAGAAGGTGCCGCTGGCCCGGTGCATGGTCGTCACCTGCATGCCGCCCGGCCGCCAGTTGGCCTTGCGGTCGCGGGCGTCGAGCAGCGACCACGGCTTGGCGAAGCTCGGCTTGTCGCCGGCCAGGGTGACCTTGTAGACATCGCCGAGGTAGGAAACGTAGTAGCGGTCTTCGCCGAGCATTTCCGGATGGACGTAGATCGGGTCCTTGTCCGGATCGAAGAAACGCGGGCTGCGTTGGCGGCTGGCGGGTTGGCCTGCTTCGTCCAGCGTGACGGTCAGCATCGTGCCATCGCCGCAGAGGGTCGAGAAGCGATGGCCTTTCTCCCAGGCCTGGATAGACCAGCAGCCGGGAGTCGGGATTTCGGCGACGAACTTCTTGGCCTGCAGGTCGACCACGCTCACCGACGTTGCCGGGGTGGCGTTCTGCACGTACAGGAAGCGACCGTCGGCGCTCGGCACCAGCATGCTGCGGTAGGACGCGGCCTGCGCCCGCTTGGGCGGGATGTCGATCTCGGCCTTCAGCTCCAGCGTTTCGGCGTCGTGGATTTCGACCACGTCGCTACGCTGGCCGCGATAGAGGCGCGGGTAGTAAGTGGTCGCCACGTAGATGGACTTGCCGTCGGCCGACACCGTGGTCAGCGCGCCGTAGCCGGCCATCACCACGCCGAGATAGCGCGCCGCCTTGCCGTCCACCACGTGCACACGCCCATCGACCATGTGGTTGAAGACAAAATCGGTGACGTACAGGCGGTTGCCGTCCGGCGGGGCGGCGCGCTCGACGCGGATTTCCTCCTCCGGCAAGGGAGGTGGCCGATCCTTGCCGGCCTGCGCCGTGGCCGCCGCCAGGCAGAGCGGCAGGGCCAACAGCACCAGCCGCGATGAGAATTTTTGCATTTTGTGACCTCGTTCGACTCGTTAGGGAGCGTGAGGTCAGTATCCGGCGAGGCCCTTTTCAGGCTGTATCAAGAATCGGAAAAAAACGGTTCTGGCGCGAACAGCCCCCGCTTCATGACGAAACGGGTCCATAGCGCCGAAGCCACGGCGACCAGGCCCAGCACGTAGCCGGTGAGAAGCGTCACCTCGTCCGGGCTGCTGGCGATGACATAGACCATGCCCCCGATGCCGATCAACTGGGGCAAGGGGAAAAAGGGCGAACGGAAGGGCCGCTTGGCCAGCGGATAGCGGCGGCGCAGGACGATCAGGTTGATATGGGCGACGATGTAGGCGATCAGCCACGAAGTGGATGCCGCGATGACCAGGGTCATGATGGTTTCCGGCCGGTCGCCCATGAGCAGGATAGGTGCCCCGAAAGCGATGGTGATCGCGACGATGGCCGCCCACGGCGAGTCGTAGCGGGGATGGCGCCAGGCCAGGAAAGCGAAGGCCTGGCCGTTCTGGGCCATGCCCTGAAGCTGGCGCGAGATGCCGGCCAGAACCGCATTGACCAGCCCGACCGTGGCCGCCACGGCGGTGAACAGCAGCATCGCCGTCCCGATGCGCCCGAATGCCATCCGCGCATAGTCGAGATGCGGAAAGGCGCTGCTGGTCAGCAATTCCGGCGGCAGCAGCCGGCGGGCGCCGAGCGAGTAGAGGCCGAACAGGAAAGCCAGCGCGGTGATACCGAGGATCATCG
>DATGXM010000129.1:0-1871 GCA_035298985.1 Azonexus sp.
GGCGGCTGGCTGCCGCTGGCGCAGGGCGTGGCGCTGGTTCGCCCCCTGCTCGCCGGTCAGGTACCTACCGACGCCCTGATCCACATCATGGCCTTGCTGGCGACTGCCGGCGTAGCCTTTGCCATCGCCCTGCACCTGACCCGCCGCCGCCTGCTCAAGTAGAATCCGTTAATGGAAACCCTGCTCGTCATCACCAACTGCCCCGACGAAGAAACCGCCAACGCCATCGCGCTGGCGCTCGTCGAGGACAAGCTCGCCGCCTGCGTCAATATCCTGCCCCGCGTGCAGTCCGTTTACCGCTGGCAGGGCAGCGTCGAGTCGGCCACCGAAATTCCATTGCTGATCAAGGCGACCGCCAACAACTACGCCGCCCTCGAGGCCAAAATTCAGGCCCTGCATCCCTACGACGTGCCCGAAATCATCGCCGTCCCCATCGCCCGCGGCCTGCCGGCCTATCTGACCTGGGTGGCGGCTGAACCCCTCCCATGACCATGCGTATCCTGCTTTTCCTCTTTTCCCTGCTCGTTTCGCTCGCCCACGCCGACGAATTCCTCGATCCGGCGGTCGCCTTCAAGCCCTCCGTGCGCGCCCTCGACGGCCAGACCCTCGAAGTCAGCTACGAGATCGCCAAGGGCTACTACCTGTACCGCGACAAGTTCCGCTTCGCCGTCGAGGGCGATGCCGTTGGGCTCGGCACCGCGACCTACCCCAAGGGCAAGGAAAAGAATGACGACAACTTCGGCAAGGTCGAGGTCTATTACAAGTCGGTGGCCATCCGCGTGCCGATCGAACGCAATGCCTCGGGGCCGCTGGCGCTGAACCTCAAGGTCACCGCCCAGGGCTGTGCCGATGCCGGCGTCTGCTATCCGCCGCAGATGCAGCCGGTCAGCGTCACGCTGCCCGACCCGGCGACCACGCCCAGTGCTTCGGCCGCCGCAGGCGAGGGCGACGAAAGCGGCATGATCGCCGCCACGCTGAAGCACGCCGGCTTCTGGGCCATCCTCGCCTTCTTCTTCGTCGCCGGCCTCGGCCTGTCGCTGACCCCCTGCGTCTTCCCGATGGTCCCCATCCTCTCCGGCATCATTGCCGGCCAGGGCCACAAGGCCTCGCATGCCCGCGGCTTCGCGCTGTCGCTGGCCTACGTGCTGGGCATGGCGGTCACCTACGCCGCCGCCGGCGTCGCCGCCGGCCTGACCGGCACGCTGGTCTCCAGCGCCTTGCAAAATTCGTGGGTGCTCGGCAGTTTCGCGCTGGTCTTCGTCGTCCTCTCCTTCTCGATGTTCGGCTTCTACGAACTGCAACTGCCTATCGCGCTGCAGAGCAAGCTGTCGGAGGAATCCGGCCACCTGCAAGGCGGGCGCGGCATCGGCGTCTTCCTGATGGGCGCGCTGTCGGCGCTGATCGTCGGTCCCTGCGTCGCCGCCCCGCTGGCCGGCGCGCTGCTCTACATCGGCCAGACCGGCGATGCGGTGCTCGGCGGCACAGCGCTGTTCGTCATGGCACTGGGCATGGGGGCGCCGCTGATCGCCGTCGGCGTCGCCGGCGGTTCGCTGTTGCCAAAGACCGGGCCGTGGATGGAAGGGGTCAAGAAAGCCTTCGGCGTACTGCTGCTCGCCACCGCCGTCTGGCTGGTGTCGCCGGTGGTACCGCCGGTCGCCGCCATGCTGGCCTGGGCGCTGCTGCTCATCGTGCCGGCCATCTACCTGCATGCCCTCGACCCGCTGCCGCCGCATGCCAAGGGCTGGCAGCGCTTCTGGAAAGGCATCGGCATCGTCATGCTGCTCACCGGTGCCGCGCTGCTCATCGGCGCCCTGTCGGGCGGCCGCGACCCGCTGCAACCGCTGGCCGGACTGCGCGGCGCCGCCGTTGGC
>DATGXM010000130.1:0-2193 GCA_035298985.1 Azonexus sp.
CCGGCCAGCGGTAGAACATCCGTCGTCGCTTGCAGTGGGCTCGAAAGCATTGAGCCCAACGCTAACAGCCTTTACTAATGTTTACAAGCACTTGCGCACAAAACAAAAATGCCGTTCAGCGTTAACTGAACGGCATTACCGTCTTACGACGGGCTTTTTTTCGTTCAGGCGCGCCGCCAGGTGGTTCCCTGCGGGCTGTCGTCAAGGACGATGCCGGCCGCCTTCAATTCGTCGCGAATGCGGTCGGCTTCGGCGAAATTACGGCCCTTCTTGGCGGCGGCACGGTCGGCGATCATCTGCTCGATGGCCGCTTCATCCAGGCCATCGGCACCAGCCCCGCCCTGCAGATAGGCCATCGGCTCGCGCTCGAGCAGGCCTATCACCCCGCCCAGCGCCTTGAGCAGGCCGGACAGTTCGGCACTCTTCTGGCGATTGGCTTCGGCGGCCAGTTCGAACAGCACCGCAATGGCGCCGTGCGAATCGAAATCCTCGTTCAGCGCCGCCGCGAAGCGGGCAGCGAAGTCGTTGTTCCAGTCGATGGCCACTGCGGCGGCCGGCACGTCGCGCAACGTGAAATACAGGCTATCCAGGCTGCGCTTGGCATCGTCCAGATGGGCATCGGAATAATTCAGCGGGCTGCGGTAATGGGCGCGCAGGATGAAGAAGCGGACCACCTCGGCATCGAACTGCTCAAGCACGGTGCGGATGGTGAAGAAGTTGCCGAGCGACTTCGACATCTTCTCGTTGTCGACGCGGACAAAGCCGTTGTGCATCCAGTAATTGACGAAACTGCAGCAATTGGCGCCTTCCGACTGGGCAATTTCGTTCTCGTGGTGCGGGAACTGCAGATCCTGGCCACCGCCGTGGATGTCGAAATGCTGGCCGAGCAGTTTGGAACTCATCGCCGAGCACTCGATGTGCCAGCCCGGACGCCCCTCGCCCCACGGCGATTGCCAGGCCGGCTCGCCCGGCTTGGCGTGCTTCCACAGCACGAAATCGAGCGGGTCCTGCTTGGCTGAATCGACCTCGACCCGCTCGCCGGCGCGCAGGTCGTCGAGCGACTTGCCGGACAGCTTGCCGTAGCCGGGGAACTTCCGCACGGCGTAATTGACGTCGCCGTCGGTCGCCTGGTAGGCCAGGCCGTTGGCTTGCAGCTTGCCGATCAGGTCGAGCATTTCCGGCACGTATTCGGTCGCCCGCGGCTCGTGGTCCGGGCGCTGGACGCCGAGCGCATCGGCGTCTTCGTGCATGGCGGCGATGAAACGGTCGGTCAGTTGCTGGATCGTCTCGCCATTCTCGATGGCCCGCTTGATGATCTTGTCGTCGATGTCAGTGATGTTACGGACGTAGGTCACGTCGTAACCCGACGCCTTCAGCCAGCGGTAGACCATGTCGAAAACCACCATCACCCGGGCGTGGCCGAGGTGGCAGTAGTCGTAGACCGTCATGCCACAGACATACATCCGGATCTTTCCGGGTTCGATCGGGGTGAACGGTTGTTTTTCGCGCTTCAGCGAGTTGTAAATCTTTAGCATGCCGGGATGTTTTCAAGGCCGCGCCGGGATGCGCAAAACTATGGATTCACCGGCGTTTTTGATAGAATCGAAGAATCGTATAACCCTGAAAAGTATAGCATAGCGATGACCTCTAGCTCCCTGTCCCCGACCCGTTTTCGGCAACTCAAGACGTTGCGTGCAGTGGCCATCGGACTGGCCATCGGCTTTGCCGCGCCGGCCTTCGCCGACAACCTGCCGGAAGTGCAACGCCTGATCAAGCAGGGCCAGTATCCGCAGGCCATGGAAAAGGTCGATGCCTACCTGAGCAGCCGCCCCAAGGATGCCCAGGGCCGCTTCCTGAAGGGTCTGATCTACACCGAGATGAACAAGCCGGCCGACGCCATCGCCGTGTTCACCAAGCTGTCCGAGGACTACCCGGAACTGCCGGAACCCTACAACAACCTGGCTGTGCTCTACGCCCAGCAGAAGCAGTACGACAAGGCCCGTACGGCGCTGGAAATGGCCATCAGGACTCATCCGTCCTACGCCATCGCCTATGAGAACCTCGGCGACGTCTATGCCAAGCTGGCCAGCCAGGCCTACGACAAGGCCCTGCAGCTGGACAATTCCAACTCGGCCACCCAGAACAAGCTGGCGCTGATCCGTGACCTGATCACCACCTCCGGCAAGGGCAATG
>DATGXM010000131.1:0-3038 GCA_035298985.1 Azonexus sp.
GCCAGGCGGCCGGCCAGGATGGCGTCGCGCAGCCGGTGGTAGAGCACGCGCTGGCGCGGCATGGTTTCCGGCAAAGGCGGGGCGAGCAACCAGTCCAGTTCCATCGTGGCTCCATGAATCATTCGTTTTGTGGCACTACGAAAGGTACCATGACCGCCCTACAGTGGGGCCATCGACAACCCGTGGATCCCTGCCATCATGCCCCTCGCCCCCGCCCCCTCTTCCCGCACCCGTGTCCGCCGCAAGCCGGAACGCGCCCATTACGACACCGAGGCCATCAACGCCATCGTCGACGCCGCGCTCATCTGCAGCGTTGCCTTCCAGATCGACGGTGCGGTGCACGCCATCCCCACCATCCACTGGCGCGACGGCGAGTATCTGTACATCCACGGCGCCAAGGCGTCGCGCCTGCTCACGGCGCTGACCGAGGGCGAGGCCTGCCTGACCATCGCGCTGGCCGACGGACTGGTGCTCGCCCGCTCGGCCATGCACCACTCGATGAACTACCGCTCGGTGGTGGTCTACGGCCGGTTCGAGCTGGTGACCGACCCGGCCGAGAAGGAACGCAGCCTGCGTGCCCTCATCGAAGGCCTGTACCCCGGCCGCTGGGACACCCTGCGCCCAATCAACGACAAGGAACTGAACGCCACCAGCGTGCTGCGCATTCCGCTGGCCGAGGCGTCGGCCAAGGTGCGCGACGCCGGGGTCAAGGACGACGACGCGGACCTCGACTGGCCGGTCTGGGCCGGCGTGATCCCGCTCGATACCGTGCCCGGCACACCGCGCCGGGAAAACGACAGCGTCGGCAGCACGGTGCCGGCCACCCGCTACGGCCCGCGCCGTGACAGCGCGGCCTGAATCGACAAAGCCAAGGAACCGCCGCCCGCCTCGATGCGCCATGATGGGCGGCGGCAAGCCCGCGCCACACGATACCCGGCTGACCTTGATGCACGCCGGCAGCATTGAAGGGTGGCCGGTCGCCGACCGGTCCTTCCCCATGTCGACATCGCCGCCCACCGAGGCTGGCCGTGTCGCGTCGCGGATCCGCAATTACGGCATGGACGCACTCAGCGTAGCGCCAGGCGACAGGGGCGCCGCAAACGGCTGTTTCGTAGCCATCCAGGCCAGCGCTTTCACCGCAGGCGCAGGCGCTGGGTGAATACTACGAACTATCTAGGATTAATAACCAATAGCATAAAACTTTAGTTTTAGGTACTCTGCGGCCAGATTGTAAGAAAAATCTGACATGCGTGCTCCCAGCGAGCATATTGCCCCCATGCAACCTAGAGAAATCGATGCGCAACAATCAGCCGGTAACCACTCAGGAAACCCTGCTTCCTGAAGACCAGTTCATCTATTCCCGTACCGACCTGCAAGGAAACATCACCGAAGCCAACGAGGCTTTCGCCCATATCAGCGGTTACTCGCGCGAGGAAATGATCGGCCAGCCGCACAACATGGTGCGCCACCCGGACATGCCGACGCAGGCCTTCGAGGACATGTGGCGCGACCTGAAACAAGGCCGCCCGTGGCGCGGCATCGTCAAGAACCGGCGGCGCGATGGCGGTTTCTACTGGGTGGTCGCCAATGCCTCGCCGGTACGCGAGAACGGCCGGATCGTCGGCTACCAGTCGGTGCGCACCTGCCCCAGCCGCGACGAGATCAAGGCGGCCGAAGCGGTCTATCAGCGTCTCAAGCGCGGCGACACGTCGATACGCATTTTCCACGGCCGGGCGGTTCCCAGGCACGCCTCGCCGTTTTCGCTGTTCGCCGGTCTCGGCCTGCAACCCATGCTGTTCGGCATTTTCGCCCTGCTCCTCTGCTTGGGCGTGTTGGCTTCCGCCTGGCTGCCGGCCGTCGCCATGCAGGCGGCCGCCGGGGTAGGCGTGCTGTGGAGCCTGTTCTTCCTGCTCTTCTTCGTTCCCCGCCTGCGCGGCGACCTCGACAAGGCCGGCGATTACCTGGAACGCCTGCTGATCAGCGGCAACCTGAAACTCCGCTTCGATCTGTCCCGCCCGGACGAACTGGGCGTCCTGATCCGCAAGATCGACCGCTTCGTGTCATCGGTGCAGGCGACCATACAGGGCATGGCCGATACCGCCCACCAGGTGCACCTGATTTCGAACGAGGTCAGCCAGGGCATCGCCAACGTCAATCAGTCGGCCCGCGTGCAAAGCGACGCCACGTCCACCGCTGCCGCCGGCATCGAGGAAATCACCGTCTCCATCGGCGAAGTGGCCACCCATGCCAATTCGACGCGCAGCGCTGCCCAGGCCGCCGCCCGGGTTTCGGCCGACGGCGAGAAGCTGTCCGAGCAAGCCTGCGCCACCATCCTGTCGCTGGCCGACACGGTCAAGACCTCGGCCGCCCAGGTCGAGCGCCTGGGGCAGCAGTCGGAGGAAATCTCGCGCATCACCGGCGTCATCAAGGACATTGCCGACCAGACCAATCTGCTGGCGCTGAACGCCGCGATCGAGGCGGCCCGGGCCGGCGAGACCGGGCGCGGCTTTGCCGTGGTGGCCGACGAAGTGCGCAAGCTGGCCGAACGCACCGCCAAGGCCACCGAGGAAATCCGCAACATGATCCAGGCCGTGCAGGACGAAACCGGCAAGGCGGTCGAGGGCATGCGCACCGGCGCCAGCCAGGTCGAAAATGGCGTCACCCTGGTGCAGAATGCGCAAAACGCCCTGCGCGAGATCAATTCGCAGATGGCAGTCACCATGGACATGGTCAACGACATTTCCCACTCCTCCAAGGAGCAGGAACAGGCGATGACCATCATGGCCCAGAGCGTCGAACAGGTTTCGGCGATGACCGATCAGAACATGTCCGTCGTCAGCCAGACCACCGCCCGCGTGGACGACCTGAACACCATGGTCGAGCGGATGGAAAAGTCGGTCACCCAGTACACGATCTGACCGATATTCGGGCCGGCCGGGAAAGGTGCCGGCCCGAAACGACCTACAAGACAGCGATCACCGGCCGAACTCGTAGCGGACGCCGGCCCACACCGTGCGCGGCGCCCCCGGTGCGTAGAA
>DATGXM010000132.1:0-2851 GCA_035298985.1 Azonexus sp.
AAAACAGCCTGGCCGTTGCCGGCCGATCCGAAGTTTCGTTGGGCGTTTCAGTCGACACGTTCAACCAGAACCACCGCCTGCGCCTCGATCGCCTCTTCGCGCCCAAGGTAACCGAGCCGTTCGTTGGTTTTGCCCTTGATATTCACCGCATCGACCGCAATGCCGAGATCGGCTGCCACGTTGGCGACCATGGCGGCGGCGTGCGGTGCCAGCTTGGGTTGCTGGGCGATGATCGTTGCGTCGACATTGACCGGTCGCCAGCCCTTGGTGGCCAGCAAGGCCACCGCCCCGCGCAGCAGCACACGGCTATCGGCGCCCTTGTAGCGCGGATCGGTATCGGGGAAATGGCGGCCGATGTCGCCCAGGGCTACTGCGCCGAGCAAGGCATCGGTAATCGCATGCAGCAGCGCATCGGCATCCGAATGGCCAAGCAGACCCGTGGCGTGGGGAATGTCGACGCCACCGAGGATCAGCTTGCGGCCTTCGACCAGCTTATGGACATCGTAGCCCTGCCCGATGCGGAAATTCATTTGCGTGCCCTCAATATCATCGCCGCCAAGGCGAGGTCGGCCGGAAAAGTAACTTTCAGATTGGTCGCATCGCCGCGCACCAGCTTCGGTTGCAGGCCGGCGGCCTCAATGGCGCCGGCTTCGTCGGTCACATCCTTGCATTTTTCCAGGGCTTCACAGAGCAAGCCGTAGCGGAACATCTGCGGGGTCTGTGCCTGCCACAAGGCATCGCGCGGTTCGGTCGCCGCCACACGTTGTTCGGCATCAGCCCGCTTCAAGGTATCGGCGACCGGCACGGCGAGGATGCCACCGACGGGATCTTTCGCCAGATCGGCAAACAGCGCATCGAGCATGGCGGCGGAAATACAGGGCCGGGCGGCGTCGTGCACCAGTATCCAGTCGTCTTCCGCAGCGACCATGGCCGCAGCCTGCAAGCCGTTGGCGACGCTTTCCGCTCGCGTGGCGCCGCCGCAGCGCACCGTTTCGAGCTTGGAACCCAGCTCGCTCCAGTCGTAACGCGGCCACCACGGGTCGTCCGGCGCCAGCACGACCCACACCCGCTCGATGTCCGGGCAGGCGGTCAGGGCGGCCAAGGTATGAAAAATGAGCGGGCGGCCCAGGAGGTCGAGGTACTGCTTGGGCTTCTCGGCACCGAAGCGGGAACCGCTGCCGGCAGCGGGAACGATTGCGTAATGGCGTGGCATGGCTTAATTTTACTGAAGAACACGCATAAAAGAGGAATGGCATGAGCTTCGTCATCCCCGAACTGGTCGAACCGGTCAAGGCTTTCGCCACGGCGCTCGGCATCGGCCTGCTGATCGGCATGGAGCGCGAGCGTCGCCCGGATTCTGCCGCCGGCCTGCGCACCTTTTCGCTGGTCGCCATGCTCGGCTGCCTGTTCGCGTTGCTCGACGAACGCTCCGGCAGTACCTGGCTGCTCGCCGTCGGCCTGCTGGTCATCGCCAGTGCCATGATCGCCTCGAATTTCTCCTCGCAGCAGGAAGAGCAGTATCGCGGCTTTACGTCGGAAGCCGCCATCATCATCACCTACGGCCTCGGCGCAGCGGTCTGGTTTGGCTACGGGACACTGGCCGTCATGCTGGCCATCGCGACCACCATCCTGCTCTACTTCAAGGCCGAGCTGAAGCAGTTCAGCCAGCGCACGACGCCCAAGGACATCAATTCCATTCTGCAGTTCGCCGTGCTGTCCTTCGTCATCCTGCCCATCCTGCCCAGCAATGACTTCGGCCCCTACAACGCCATCAACCCGCGCCAGATCTGGTGGATGATCGTGCTGATCTCCGGCCTGGCGCTGGCCGGCTATCTCGCCCTGCGCATCATCGGCGCCCGCCACGGTGCGGCCGTACTCGGCATCTTCGGCGGCCTGGCGTCGTCCACAGCAACGACCATGATGTTTTCCCGCCATGCCCGCGAGCATGGCGATCTCGTTCGCATGGCGTCCATCGTCATCGTGATCGCCAACGTCATGGTCATGATCCGTCTGTGGCTGGTGGCCGGCGTGGTGGCACCGCATCTCGCCAGGCCCATCGCCATCGTTTTCGCCTGCGGCATCGTGCCGGGGGTCGCCATGGCCTTGTATAGCTGGAAGATATTGAGTGCTGCCGAGAATCTGCCGATGCCGGAAGTGAAGAATCCGACCGAACTGAAAACCGCCGTTTCCTTCGGCCTGCTCTACGCCGTCGTCCTTCTCACCTCGGCCTGGCTCCAGGACGTCGCGGGCAATAGCGGTCTTTATATCGTGGCGCTGGTTTCCGGCCTGACCGATGCCGACGCCAGCGTGCTATCGACTTTGCGCATGTTCAATCTGGACAAGGTGACGAGCGGCGAGGCGGTGTTCGCCGTCACGCTGGCGCTGCTCGCTAACCTGGCGTTCAAGATCGGCCTGGTGGTCAGCATCGGCGGCGGCAAGCTGGCCCGCCACGCCCTGCCCGGCCTGGGCGCCATCGGCGCCGGAATGACGGCCGGATTGCTGCTCGTTTGAGGAGGAAATCATGATCATGACGCGACCCGCTGCCGTCGCCGGCAGCTTCTACCCCGGCGATGCAAAAACACTCGCGGCCACCGTGGACCAGCTGCTGGCGGACGCCAGCACCGAGCAGGGTTTTCACCCCAAGGCCCTGATCGTTCCCCATGCCGGCTATGTCTATTCCGGCGCCACGGCCGCCCGGGCCTACGCCATGCTGGCGCCGCGGGCCAGCGAAATTCGCCGGGTCGTCCTGCTCGGCCCGACGCACCGGGTCGCCGTCACTGGCCTGGCGCTCCCCGAGGCCGAAGCGTTCGCCACGCCGCTGGGCACCGTCCGTCTCGATGCCCAAGCCATT
>DATGXM010000133.1:0-5815 GCA_035298985.1 Azonexus sp.
TGACGGCAGCACACGCTTCTGAGGTGCCGCGCCGGCGGACGATCAGCGGTCGCCCGCCGGCGCCGCGTGCCGGAGGATAAGGTCGACCAAGGCCTCCGGATCGATGGGCTTGGCGATATGGGCGACCATCCCGGCCGCCAGGCACTTGTCCCGCTCTTCGACCGAAGCGTGCGCCGTCTGGCCGATGACCGGCAGCTCGGGGGCCATCGCCCGGATGCGTCGGGTTGCCGCGTAGCCGTCCATTCCCGGCATCTGGACATCCATCAATACCAGGTCGTAGGCCGCACAGCCGTCGGCCAGCAGGCGGTCGATGGCCGCTTGACCGTTGCCGACGATGACCACCCGCGCCCCGTCTTCCGTCAGGTTTTCCTCGAAGATCACCTGATTGATTTCGTCGTCCTCGGCCACCAGGATCGCCAGGCCACGCAGGCGCCGGCTCATCGGAGCCCCGGCCGTCGGCAGCCGGCCGGCGGGTGGCGACGCGTCGGGCGCCGGGTGGAAGGGCACGGCAAACTCGAAAATGCTGCCCAGCCCGGGGCGGCTTTCAACCCGGATTTCCCCGCCCATCAATTCGACAATCCGCTTGCAGATGGCCAGTCCCAGCCCGGTTCCGCCGAAGCGGCGGGTAGTCGAGCCGTCGGCCTGCTGGAAGGGATTGAACAACAGGGCGAGCTGGTCGTCGGACATGCCGATCCCGGTATCGGCCACCGTGAACACCAGGCTGTCCGCGATGCGGATGGCGGACAGCTTGACGTGGCCGGACTCGGTGAATTTGACGGCATTGGACAGCAGGTTGACCAGCACCTGACCCAGCCTGAGTTCGTCGATCAGGCAGCGGGCCGGCAGATTGGCGGCATATTCGGTCCGCAACTCCAGTCCCTTGGCGCTCGCCCGCTCGCCCAGCAGCTCCCTGGCCTGCTCCATGACATCGCGCAGCGATACGGCAGTGGGGTCGAGACGGATTTTCCCGGCATCGATCTTCGAGAAGTCGAGGATGTCGTTGACCACGCCGAGCAGACGCGTTCCCGAAGACAGTATCTTTTCGAAGGCGTTACGGGCCTTCACGCCGTCGTCGACATGGCGCAGACCGATCTGCGCAAAGCCGAGCACGCCATTGAGCGGGGTCCGGATTTCGTGACTCATATTGGACAGGAATTCGCTGCGCACCCGCGCCAGGTTTTCGGCGGCGTTCAACGCCTGCTCCCGCGCCTCGGCCGCCGCCCGTTGTTCGCTCATATCGACGAAGCTGATCACCGCGCCCTTGTGCGAGTCGCCCAGCACCATGGGATGGATGGCGTACATCACCGGCACGGCGTGACCGTCCGCATGCCAGTAAACCTCGTTGTCGACCCGCACTTCCTCACCGCGCACTACGGCGTGGTGACCGACGCACTCGGCGATCGGGAAGGGCGAACCGTCCGGCCGGCTGTGGTGGAAGAGCGCATGGGCGGAACGGCCGATCACCTCTTCCGGCCGGTAACCCAGCATCTGGCAGCCGGCCGCATTGATGAAGGTGATCCGGCCCTCGCTATCGACGCCGTACAGGCCGTCGGCGCTCGATTGCAGCAGATGGCTGGCTCGCGCCTCGGTCGCCAGCAAGGCGGCGGTGCGCTCGTCGACCAGTTCCTCCAGGCGCCAGCGGTGACGTTCGAGTTCCGTTTCCGCCAGCTTGCGGGCCGTGATGTCGCGCATGAAGACATAGATCTCGCCGCCGCCGATGTCGCGATAGGTGGTGCTGACCTCGACCGGCCACACCGATCCATCCTTGCGGCGATGCACGGTTTCGAACAATTCGCGGCCGTTTGCGAGCAGCCAGCGAATCCGTTCGGCAATGAAGTCCTCGTCTTCATTGACATCGAGATCGGCGATCTGCATGCCGAGCAACTCTTCCCTCGTATAGCCGGATAGCCGGCAATAGGCCGGATTGACGTCGAGCAGATGGCCTTGCGCGTCGGTCCGCCAATAGCCGTCCAGCGTCGTGTCCAGTATGCTGCGCAGGGTCTCGTCGCTTTGCTGCAGCGCCAGCTCGGCCTGCTTGCGCTGCGTGATGTCGATCTTCACCGCGACATAATGGGTGACCGCCCCCGCCCGGTCCCGGACCGGGGCGACGTGCGACTCCTCCCAGTACAGTTCGCCGTTCTTGCGCCGGTTGAGCAATTCGCCTTTCCACACCTGGCCGCTGGTCAGGTTGCTCCACAGCCCCTGGTAGATGGCCAGGCCGGTCATGCCGGACTGCAGCAGCCGCGGATTCTGGCCGATCGCTTCGGCCGCCTCGTAGCCGGTAACCTCCGAGAACCGCCGGTTGACGTACTCGATGCACGCTTCGGGATCGGTGATGACGACCGACGCCGGGCTCTGTTCGACCGCCACCGACAGCTTGCGCAGCATGTCCTCGGCCTGCCGGCGCTCGGTGATGTCGTGAATGATCGAGAACAACAGCGGATGCGTCGCCGTTGCGATCGGCGTCGAGTACACCTCCACGTCGCGCACTTCGCCCGACGCCAGGCGGTGGCGGAACAGGAAATGCCCGCGCTCCTCGCGCCGGGCAGCCTGCATTTCCTGCACCACCTCAGCTGGCGACAAGGTATTGATTTCGGCGATCGACATCGCCAGCAGGCGGTGCAGCGGGTAGCCGTAGTACGCCACGGCGGCTTCGTTGGCTTCCTTGATCGCGCCGCAGGACGGGTCGATGAGCAGCATCACCGACGAATTCTTCTCGAAAAAATGCCGGAAGCGGGTTTCGCTCTGCAGCAGGTCGGCCTGCACCTGTCGGCGTTCGGCCAGCTGCGCCTCCAGCGCCCGGCGCAGCTGCTCGCGCTCGAGCAGGTTGCGGATGCGCTGGCGGGCGATGTCGACGCCGATCGGCTTGGCGATATAGTCGGCCGCCCCCAGCGCCAAGCCTTTCATTTCGGAAGCTGGATCGCTCAGGGCGGTCAGGAAGATGACCGGGATGTGCCGCAGCGCCGGCACCGTCTTCAGGCGCCGGCAGACCTCGTAGCCATCCATGTCCGGCATCATGACGTCGAGCAGGATGAGGTCCGGCGGGCACTGGGCGGCCAGATCCAGCCCCCGCTCGCCCGAGGTGGCGATCTGCAGGTCGAATTCGGCGGCCAGCGCCGCGCCCAGCGTGAACAGATTCGCCGGCGTATCGTCAATGGCGAGGATCAGCGGCCGGTGGTCCCTCATGCAACCTCCCTCCCGCTGTACATGGCCGATAGCCGGCCAAGATGCCGGTGGGCGACTTCGAACCTGAACTCACGCAACGCCTGGTCGATCCGCTCGATATCGACGGCGATTTCCGTGCCGGCGCACAGCTGCTGCAGCTCCTTGATGCGTGTCAGTGCATCGAAGCGATGACCGGCCAGCAAGGGCTCGAGCTCGGCCAGCAGCGCATTGAATTGGCGGATGTCGAGGGTTTTGGCCGAGCCGCCGGCCGCTGCCGCCCTCGACGGGTCGGCCGCCGGCAGCCATTTGCCGAGCACGGCCTTCAGCTCCTCGAACTGGATCGGCTTGGCCAGGAAATCGTCCATGCCGGCCTCCATGCAACGCTGCCGGTCATCGTCGAAAGCATTGGCGGTCAGGGCGACGATAGGGCAGTGCGCCTTGCTTCCGTCTCGTTCCCATTGGCGGATTTGCGCAGTCGCCGCGTAGCCGTCGAGTACCGGCAAGTGGATATCCATCAGGATGGCGTCGAATTTTTCGCCGCCGGTGGCCATGGCCACCGCCTGGCTGCCGTCCTGGGCCAGCGCAGAGCTTATGCCGAGTTTTTTCAGCAGTAGCGCGATGACCTTGCTGTTGGTCCGGTTGTCCTCGACGACGAGGACATGCCCGGCGAGCGGCGCAGCGTCGGGAAGCGGCAGTGCCGCCGCCGGCCGTTCGCGGCCAGCCTGCTCGCTGCCGGCGGCCACGGTTTCCGCCGCAAAGCGGAACCAGAAGCGCGATCCCTTGCCCGGCTCGCTGTCGACACCGACCTCGCCCCCCATCAAGGCGGCCAGGCTGCTGACCAGCGACAGGCCGAGACCGGTGCCGGCAAATTCGCGGGTGCTTGAACTGTCGGCCTGCGAGAAGGGTTTGAACAGCAGGTCCTGCTTGTCGGCGGGAATGCCGATGCCGGTATCGCTGACCGAGAATTCGATCATCGCCTTGCCCTCTTCCTTGCTGCCTTCCTCGCCGACGACCCGGCCGTCGATCCGGATCCGGCCCTGCGCGGTGAATTTGATGGCATTGCCCACCAGATTGAACAGCATCTGGCGCAGATGCGGCACGTCGGCGCGATAGCGCTGGTGGGGAGGCCCCTGCCAGGCATGGTCGAGGCCCAGATTCTTGTTTCTGGCCGAACCGCTGAACAGGGCTTGCGCCTCGTGCAGCAATTGCTCCGGTTCGAAGACGCTGTATTCGAGGTGCAGCTTGCCGGCCTCGATCTTGGACAGGTCGAGGATGTCGTTGAGCAGCGCGAGCAGGGTTTGCCCCGACGTCAGGATGGTCCGCGTGTAATCCTCGCGCTCGGCGTCGGCCAGCGTCGGGGACAGCAGCAACTGCGCCATGCCGAGGATGCCGTTCATCGGCGTCCGGATTTCATGCGACATGGTCGCCAGGAAACGGCTCTTCGCCAGATTCGCGGCCACCGCTTCCTCCCGGGAAGACTCCAGGGCATGCCGCATGCCTTCCAGGGCGGTCAGCGAGCGAAACAGGCTGACCAGAAAGAGTACCGAAACGACGCTGAGCAGCGCACTGATGCCGATCACCAGCTGGCGATAGCTGTAGTAGGGGGCCAGGGTGTAGTCGACCGCCTGGCCGACGACGAACGCCAGGCCGTATCGCGGTTGCCGGTAATACCCGTAGAGACGCTCCACCGAATCGACGGCGGCGACCCGCCGATCATTCCCGGCGAGGGGCCCGTCCGGCTTCAGGTAGGGGCGATCGGTCAGCAGTTGGCCGTAGCTGGATTCGAGCACCGGATAGCGTGCCATGATCTCGCCGGTGTCGCGCACCAGGGTCATGATGCTGCCGGCGGGAAGCTGCAGCTTTTCGGCAAATCGGGCGAACAGCTCGGGATCGACGGAAATGACCAGGACGCCGGCAAATCGCCCGTCGTCGAGGATGGGACGGGTAAACTGGATGGACCACTTGCCCGACACCTTGCCCTGCAGCGGCCGGCTGATGAACAGCCGATCGACGCCGGGCGCCTCCCGATGTACCCGGAAATGCTCGCGACCGCTCAGATCGGTTTTATCGCCCGGCTTGGCGAGGGTCGAGAAGGCCAGCAAGCCGTCCTTGTCGATGACCGCCACCTGGAAGGTCAGATCCTCGATAAATTCCTCCCGGCGCCGTATCAGTTCGGCGAACGCCTTCCAGTCGCCCGTCCATTGCGCCCGCAAATCGAGCATCAGTTCGTTGATGCGCTTGACCGTCGATTCGGAGTATTCGCCAAAGACCCGGGACTGCACCGCGGTGCTGACCTCGGCTTCGCGCAGGTAGCTCTTTTCGCTGCGATCGAGCTCGTACCAGGCCGTCGCCCAAATTGAAATGACGGCCATGACGCCGATGGGAAAAATCTTGATCCGGAGCCGGTAATTCGACGTTTTCATCTGAAGCCGCTTATGGGGTGATCTCGAGCAGGCGTTTCTTCTTGGCTGGCGGTTTCGTTCGACGGCTCGGCAGCCCTCAGCGCCGCCCTGCGAACATCTCCACAACGCTGGCAATGGTATTACAAAAGCCATACTCCCTACTGGAGGGTATCCGGAATTTTGTCGGGCTCAACGACGCATGCCGTCGATGCGGACACCCCCTGGCCGTATACTGGCCGCCTGTGCTT
>DATGXM010000134.1:0-3623 GCA_035298985.1 Azonexus sp.
CGGGCGAGGGCGCCGTCGCGGGTTTCGTCCCAGACGATCAGCTTGGCGATCATCGGGTCGTAGTAGGGCGTGATTTCGTCGCCTTCCTCGACGCCGGTATCGACGCGGACATTGATCGATTCGGCCGGCGGCACGAGGCGGATCAGCTTGCCGGTGGCCGGCAGGAAGCCCTTGCTGGCGTCCTCGGCGTAGATGCGTGCTTCCAGCGCATGGCCGCGGATCGCCAGTTGCCCCTGCTTCAGTGGCAGCGGCTGGCCGGCGGCGACGCGCAACTGCCATTCGACCAGATCCTGGCCGGTGATCATTTCGGTGACCGGGTGCTCGACCTGGAGGCGGGTGTTCATCTCCATGAAGTAGAAAGTGCCGTCCTGGTTGGCGATGAACTCGACCGTGCCGGCGCCGACATAGCCGACGGCCTTGGCCGCCGCGACCGCCGCTTCGCCCATCTGCCGGCGACGTTCTTCGGTCATGCCGGGGGCGGGGGCTTCCTCCAGCACCTTCTGGTGGCGGCGCTGCACCGAGCAGTCGCGCTCGAACAGATAGACGCAGTTGCCCAGCGTGTCGGCGAAGACCTGGATTTCGACGTGGCGCGGCTTGGTGATGTATTTCTCGATCAGCACATGGTCGTCGCCGAAACTGGAAATCGCCTCGCGCTTGCAGGAAGCCAGCGCATCGGGGAAATCGGCCGATTTCTCGACCAGGCGCATGCCCTTGCCGCCACCGCCGGCGGCGGCCTTGATCAGCACCGGGTAACCGATCTGGTCGGCTTCCCTGTGCAGCAGTTCGGGCGTCTGGTCGTCGCCGTGGTAGCCCGGGGTAAGCGGCACGGCGGCCTTGCCCATCAGCTTCTTGGCTTCCGATTTCGAGCCCATGGCGCGGATGGCCGAAGCCGGCGGGCCGATGAAGGTGATGCCGTTGGCGGCCAGCGCCTCGGCAAATTCCTCGTTCTCGGACAGGAAGCCATAGCCGGGATGGACGGCCTGGGCGCCGGTGCGCTTGCAGGCGTCGATGATCTTGTCGGCGACCAGGTAGGACTCGCGGGCGGCGGCCGGGCCGAGCAGTACGGCTTCGTCGGCCAGCCGCACATGGCGGGCGTTGGCATCGGCCTCGGAATAGACGGCGACGGTACGGATGCCCATGCGGCGGGCGGTCTTGATGACCCGGCAGGCGATTTCGCCCCGGTTGGCGATCAGAATTTTGGTAAACATGACGGTTATTCTCCGATCCAGGCGGGGGAACGTTTGTCGAGGAAGGCGGAAATGCCTTCGCGGGCTTCCGGCGTGGCGCGCAGGTGGGCGATGCGGTGGGCGGTTTCCTCGACCAGCGTGTTGTTGATCGGCTGGTTGTTGACTGCGCGGATCAGGTCCTTGGCCGCAGCCTGGGCGAGCGGGCCGCCTTGCAGCAGGCTGGCGACGATTTCCTGCACCTTGGCGTCGAGCGCTTCCGGCTCGACCGTTTCATGCACCAGGCCTATTTCACGGGCGCGGACGGCGTCGATGCGCTCGGCCGATTGGAAGTAGCGGTAGGCCTGGCGGGCGCCGATGGCGCGCAGCACGTAGGGCGAAATGGCCGACGGGATGATGCCGAACTTGACCTCGGAGGTGGCGAACACCGCCTTGGTCGAGGCCACGGCAATGTCGCAGGCCGACGCCAGGCCCATGCCGCCGCCCAGCGCCGCACCCTGGACGCGGGCGATGGTTGGTTTCTTCATCTCGGCCAGGGTGCGCAGCATGTGGGCCAGGGCACGGGCGTCGTTGAGGTTGTCGTCGAGACCATTGTTGGCGGCGCGCTTCATCCAGTTGAGGTCGGCGCCGGCGGAGAAGCTTTTGCCGCGGCCGGCGAGGACGACGACGCGGACGTCCTGGTCATCGTTTAGCGCCATGCAGGCGGCGGTCAGTTCGGTGATCAGGGTTTCGTCGAAGGCGTTGTGGAGGTCGGGGCGGTTCATCCAGATGGTGGCGACCGGGCCTTTTAATTCGATTTCTAGGGTGGTGAAGGGCATTTGGTTTTTGTCTCCAGCGTTTTGTTTGTTTTAGCTTGGGGTTCCGCCCTTGCGGGGCGTCTCACTTTTTCTTGCTTCGCCAAGAAAAAGTAAGCAAAAAGAAGGCGACCCTGGGTCGGTGCCTGCTGCGCGGGTTCCCTGCGCTACTCGGCCTTGGCGGGGGCTGCGGAACTCGGGCTTCGCCCTCAGACAGTCCTCGCCCTTTTTCCGCCAATGCCTGCGTTGCTCGGCACCTTCCAAGTGGCCCGGCAAACCGATTGCCGCTGATGCGGCAGGGCGGTGAAACTGCGACGCCTTTCGCATCCCCTTGAGAGGCGCTGAGCAACGCAGGCGGGCCGGGGGCAGTCGGTTCGCATTGTCTGAGCCGCAGGCGAGTTCATGCGAACCGCCCGGCTCGCCGAGTAGCGCAAGGAACCCCGAAGGGGCGCCGACCACGGGGTCGCCTTTTCTTTGGCTACTTTCTTTTGGCGAAGCAAAAGAAAGTACGCCCGCCCTCAAGGCGGAAAGCAGTGCAAGCGAACGATGAACACGCAGCATGTCCAGCACCACCATCACATCCGGAAAATACCGAATTTAGTCTCCTCCGCCGGCGCATTCATCGAAGCCGACAACCCCAACCCCAGCACCCGCCGCGTATCCGCCGGATCGATAATCCCGTCATCCCACAGCCGCGCCGAGGCATAGTAAGGATGCCCCTGCGTCTCATACTGCTCGCGAATCGGCGCCTTGAACGCCGCTTCTTCTTCCACCGACCAAGTCTTGCCGGAAGCCTCAAGACCATCCCGCTTGACGGTAGCCAGCACCCCGGCCGCCTGTTCCCCGCCCATCACCGAAATTCGCGCATTCGGCCACATCCACAGGAAACGCGGCGAGTAGGCCCGGCCGCACATGCCGTAATTGCCGGCGCCAAACGAACCGCCGATGACCACGGTGAATTTCGGTACCTTCGCAGTGGCCACCGCCGTCACCATCTTGGCACCGTCGCGCGCAATGCCGCCGTTTTCATACTTGCGGCCGACCATGAAGCCGGTGATGTTCTGTAGAAACACTAAAGGGATGCCGCGCTGGGCACACAGTTCGATGAAATGCGCACCCTTGAGCGCCGATTCCGAGAACAGGATGCCATTGTTGGCGACGATGCCGACCGGGTAGCCCCAGATGCGGGCGAAGCCGCAAACTAGCGTGGTGCCGTAGCGGGCTTTGAATTCGTCGAAATCGGAGTCGTCGACGATGCGGGCGATGATTTCGCGCACGTCGAAGGGCTTCTTGCTGTCGGTCGGGATGACGCCGTACAGCTCCTGTGTCGGGTAGCGTGGTGCTAGCGGCGGGGTCAGGGTGACCGGCGGCGCCTTCTTCCAGTTCAGGTCCTTGATGATGCGGCGGGCGATGGCCAGCGCGTGGGCATCGTTTTCGGCCAGATGGTCGACGACGCCGGAGATACGGGTATGCACGTCGGCGCCGCCGAGGTCTTCGGCCGACACCACTTCGCCGGTCGCCGCCTTCACCAGCGGCGGGCCACCGAGGAAGATGGTGCCCTGGTTGCGGACGATGATGGTCTCGTCCGACATCGCGGGCACGTACGCGCCGCCGGCCGTGCAGCTTCCCATCACGACGGCCACCT
>DATGXM010000135.1:0-9569 GCA_035298985.1 Azonexus sp.
CTCTACCTCGAAGCCGAAGCCGCCGGCATCCGCGGCACAGGCATCGGCTGCTTCTTCGACGACCCGGTGCACCAGGCCTTCGGCCTTGAAGGCAGCCGCTGGCAAAGCGTCTATCACTTCACCGTCGGCACGCCGGTCATCGACACCCGCATCGAAACCTCGCCGCCTTACCCCCACCGCAAACCGGAAACCCCATGACCCCGACCCTCGCCGCCTTCCTCGACCGGCACGGCTTCGCGCCCGACCGGCTGTCCGCCCTGCACGCCGACCGCCGCTTCACGCCGCTGATGCGCGCCTGCAAGGAAGGGCGGCTTGATGTGGTCGACGAACTGCTCGCCCTCGGCGCGGACAGTTCGGTGCTCAACGCCGACGGCTGCAACGCCCTGTGGCTGGCCTGCTACAACGGCAGCCACGCCATCATCGAACGCCTGCTCGCCGCCGGCATCGCCATCGACCTGCAAAACGGCAACGGCGCGACCTGCCTGATGTACGCGGCGTCGAACGGCAAGCCCGATCTCGTCGCACTGCTGCTCGCCCGGGGCGCCAACCCGATGCTGCAAAATTTCGACGATTTCTCCGCCCTCGATCTCGCCGCCTCGGTGGCATGCCTGAAGCTACTGCGCCAGGCGGCCTGAACCGCGCCCCGTGATGGGGCAAATGCTTCACCGTCATGCAAAAAACGGCGTGGCAAGAGGGCTAATGCAAGGGCTAATGCAATTCGGCAGCCGCCCCGCCGGTCAGGCAGACATACGACAACGGCAGACTGCCCGGCAGCGCAAAACCGAACAACAGCTCTTCGGCATCCTGCACGGCGGCACCGGACGACAGCACATGCTCGGAAAGGCCGGCGAACGCCGCCAGGCGCATCCAGAACAGGGCTTCTTCACTCAATTTCAGGGACATGGCACACCTCCGTGAAATCTGCGGGCAACGGCTGTCCACAAGCAATCGGCGGGCCTGAGCAACGTCAGTGCGGCACGACAGGTACTCGGCCAAGTCAAAATGCCAACCGGCTTTACCGCTCCTGCACTTGGAGGACCCAAACGCCGAATTCGATCCGGCGAGGATTCAGGCCCATGACGACGCGCTGCGCCAGGGTTACGCCGTCCACATTTCGTCTTCGTCTGATGACCCGTGGTCGGTCGCCGACAAAGAGCCCAGTGCGGCAGTGAGTTCCAGAAGCGCCGCGCCGCAAGCGGCGACGTTGTCGGTTACCGCGGCAAGCGGCTCGGAAAGACGTAACGACGTTTCGGTGCGCAGGGCGAGATCAGCAATCGTGCGGGCCTTCAAGAGACCGGCAATACCTTTCAATTGATGGGCGATATCCCGGGCCAGAGGAAGGTTGCCTTCGGCAATGGAATGGCGCAGCGCTTCCATCTGCTCCTGTCCTTGCAAGACGAAGCGTTTGAGCAGGTCAAAATAGGCCTGCACGTCGTCGGCTCCCTGCCAACGCCGCTCATCGATGTCCAAACAGGGGATGTCGCGCAGCGCGCGGCTGAGCGAATTTTCAAAGTGGGTATGCTCGGCCGGGGCGGAAATTTCGGGAATCCATTGGGAAAGGGCTGCAGCCAGGCGTTCGGGCGTGACTGGTTTGGCGACATGGCCGTCCATTCCAGCCTCCAGGCAGCGCGCGCGATCTTCGCCAAATGCGTTGGCCGAAAGCGCCACGATCGGCGTATGGCGATGGCGCGGCAACCCCCGGATGGTGGTGGCAGCGGTCAAACCGTCCATTCGGGGCATGCGCATATCCATCAGAATCAGGTCGTAATCCCCGCCTCGCGCCAATTCCACGGCTTCGCTACCATCCGATGCCACCTCCACTGCGCAGCCGAGGTTTTCCAGCATCTCGAAAAAGATCTCCTGGCTCAACAGGTCGTCTTCCGCCATCAAGATGCGGCGCCCGCTAAAGCTTCTCCGGGTATTCGCTGTGACAGCGATCAATTGCCCGGTCGCTGGCGGCAGGACAATCTCGAAACCAAAACTGCTGCCGGTGCCGGGAATGCTGACCACATCGATACGTCCGCCCATGGCCGTAACGATTTGCTGACTGATCACCAAGCCGAGTCCGCTGCCGCCCTTGTCCCGTGTCTGTTCGGTGACGACCTGCGAAAACGGTGCAAACAGGCGTTGCTGGTCTTCCACCGAGATCCCGATCCCCGTGTCGGTGACGGTGAATTGCAAGGGAGTTCCTTGCGCCGTTTGTTCCCCGGCTTCGATAATCAGGCGGACAGATCCATAGTCGGTGAACTTGACGGCGTTGCCGCCAAGATTGATCAGGACTTGGGCAAGGCGCAGCGCATCGCCCCGGAAGCTGGATTTGCGAAGGTCCGCTGCGATTTCGGTCTCCAGCTGCAAGAGCTTGTTACGGGCTGGCCATGCCAGAACCTCGACGACCCGTTTCAGCACATCGTCCAGGCAAAAATCGTTAATGTCCAGGACCAATTGGCCGGCTTCGATGCGGGAAAACTCCAGCACATCATTGATCAAGCCCATCAGATGGTCAGACGCGGTGATCAGCTGGTCGATGCGCGAGGAGGCGGGGTGCCCGTCCAGGTCGCCCCGCAGCAAATGACTCAGGCCAATGATCGCGTTCAAGGGCGTGCGCATTTCATGGCTCATGTTGGCCAGGAAGACGGACTTCGCACGGTTCGCGCGGTCGGCCGTTTCCTTCGCGTTGGCCAAGGCTTCCTGCATCGCATTACGCTCGCTGACATCGCGCAGTATGCCCAATAGCCGCCCATTCGGGAGCCGGCGACCGACGACTTCGCCAACGAATGTCGAACCGTCCCTGCGCAAGATTTTCCACTCGCTGCAATGGGGCCCGCCTCCGGCCAACCTCAATGCTTCCTCTTCGAGGCGGACCTTATCTTCCGGGGCAATTACATCCGCAATCGACAGCTGGCAAATCTCTTCCCGGGAATACCCCAGCATGGCCGCGCCAGCGGAATTGACGTCCTGGTAGCGCCCTTGGAGATCGGCCAGGAAAATGCCATCCATTGCATTTTCCACCACCTGACGGTATCTCTCCTCGCTGGCCTTAAGGGCCTCCGCCCGGTCGAAAGCGGCAGCCTTGGCCCGGTTCCGCCGGGAGAGCTCGGCAACGGCCGTCATCAATACGCCTATGCTGGCGAACATCAGCAGTTGGATCTGATCGATCTTCGATATAACCGCCAGTTCGCCAGGTGGAGGAAGTATCCATATCTCCAGGACGCTTCCAGCGAAAAAGGTTGCAAACAAGCCCGGCCCTATCCCTCCCAACAGTGCGGCGATCAGAATTGCCGGATAGAAGGTCACGTATGCAGTCAGCTTCGATCCGGCCCAGCTGCTTAGTCCCACATACATAATGCCGCCCAGGGTTACGGCGAGAAACGCCAATGCGTAGCGCCAAGCCCAAGCCAGCGTAAAAGTGCGCGGCGATTGCGGCGAAGAATTCTGCACCTGCAGGCGATCCATCCGCAGCGCCTGGCGGGTCACGATTCCCGTCACCATGATCAGCACGATCACCCCCAGCATGCCGATGACCTGCCAGAAGGTTTTTTGCCACCAGGCGCTTTCCGACAGATCGCCACCCAGCCACCGGCGGTAGATCCGCTCGTATTCGCCACTGGCTTTAATAATCCGCAGACCTTGATCGAGCTTTTCCAGCAACTCGGTATTGCCTTTTCTGACGGCAAACGAAAACGTCCTTTTATAGTCGGGAATAAGCGGGCCAGCGGTGACGCCCTGGATGTCGGCCTCCTGGCGCTCCAATACCCCGATGACCTTGGAGCACAGCATCGCATCGTATTTCCCGGCCGCGACCTGGCGTAGTCCTTCCGCGATGGAATCGACAGGGATGACGGTGGCGGCAATCCGGTGTTCAAGCAGTTGGTGGTGGGCCGCGTCCGAGCGGAGGACGGCAATTTTTTTGCCCGCTGCCGCAGCCAGATCCTTGATGGGGGGATGGCCTTGCCGGACAAAGAATGCATCGAACGTTTCCGTGTGCGGAAGACCAAAATCGACCAGCGGTTCGCGGCCGGCAGTGCGGGCGACGACGGGGAGTACGTCCAGCTTGCCAGCGACCAGTTTCCGCCAGAGGGTATCCCATGGTCCGGGGGTGATCTGCAGCGGAATGTCCATCTCCCGGGCAACGGCACGCAGCAACTCCGGCCCGAAGCCCGTCGGCTGGCCATCGGAGTCGGTGAAGGCGTAGGGCCGGAAATTCTGCTCACTACCGGCCTGATAAACCATTGACTCGCTTGCGTCAGCAGCAAGCGACGCCCCCATTAGCAGCACAGCAAGCAGAATAACCAGCGTTTTAATCATGGGGTGTAGGCCTGTTCATGGACTTCCGTCATTAGGAATTTGTCTTGATTTCGACACTGGAATAAAAGCCGACTATAACGTACAACCGGACCCGATCCGACCGGAGAAGAAGCGGCACCTCATTGGCCCGTGGCTGGAATCTCGGCTTGGCCGCGGAATTTGCATGGGCGTGCAGGGCGGATACCCGATTTCACTTCCCTTGATTCGGGCACTTCACTGGCCTATTCTGACCCGCCGGTTCGCGTCCGCGAACCGATCACACGAGGAGAAACGAATGACACCGAGGAGACAAGCTGTTGCCGCTGCCATGCTCGCCGTCGCATCGATCGCGTCGGCCGGCGCCCAGACCCCGCTCGCCGAGAGGAACGTCTCGATGAAAATGTCGCAGGCGATCATCGACGGCACCATCGAGCAATGCACCAAGGATGGCTACAAGGTTTCGGTGGTCATCGTCGATAACGCCGGCGTCGTGCATGCGTCGCAGCGCGGCGACGGCACCAATCCGCACACCATGGAATTCGCCCGCATGAAGGCGTACACCGCCCGTACCCGCGGCCAGACATCGCTCGAATTCATGAAGCTGACCGACAATCCGGCCAACGCCTACCTGCGCCAGATTCCCGGTACCGTGGCCGTCGGCGGCGGCGTGCCGATCAAGATCGGCAACGTGACGATCGGCGCGGTCGGCGTCTCCGGCGCGCCTGGCGGCGAGAAGGACGAAGTCTGTGCCTACGCCGGCATCGCCCGCGTCGCCGACCAACTGAAGTAAGCCCCCCGCACGCCGCCGCCATCAAGCAGATGGCGGCGGGGCGCCCGGCCGGCGACGGGTTTTCCGCTCCCCGTTCGAGCAAAACAGGCGCCGGAAAAAACTTTCGAGAGATCAATCAGATACAATCACGCCCCTTGTCGGGAACGCGACAAGGCCGCCCGACCCTCCCCCGAAAGTTTCACTGATGATCACCCTCCGCAATGTCACCCTGCGTCGCAGCTCGAAAGTGCTGCTCGACAAGGCCTCCGTCACCATCAATCCCGGCGAGAAGGTCGGCCTGGTCGGCCGCAACGGCGCCGGCAAATCCACCCTCTTCGCGCTGCTCAACGGCACGCTGCATGAGGACGGCGGCGATTACTCGATTCCCAAGCAATGGGAGATGGGCCAGGTGGCGCAGGACATGCCGGAAACCGAGCAAAGTGCGACCGATTTCGTCATCGATGGCGACACCAGGCTGCTCGCCGCCCGCAATGAAGTGCACGACGCCGAAGCCAGCGACGACGGCATGCGCATGGCCGAGGCCTACATGGCGCTCAACGACGCCGGCGAGCACGACGCCGAAGCCCGCGCGCAATCGCTGATCCTTGGCCTCGGCTTCAAGGTCTCGGAACTGCACAACCCGGTCAACAGCTTCTCCGGCGGCTGGCGGATGCGCCTGCAGCTGGCGCGCGCCCTGATGTGCCCGTCCGACATCCTGCTGCTGGATGAGCCGACCAACCACCTGGACATGGACGCCCTGGTCTGGCTCGAAGCCTGGCTCAAGCGCTACCAGGGCACGCTGGTCATGATCAGCCATGACCGCGAGTTTCTCGACGCCATCACCGGCGTCACGCTGCACATCGACAACGCCAAGCTGGTCCGCTACGGCGGCAACTACAGCAAGTTCGAGGACATGCGCGCCGAGCAGATGCTGCTCCAGCAGGCAACCATGGCTCGCCAGGCCGAGAAGATCGCCCACCTGCAGTCCTTCATCAACCGCTTCAAGGCCAAGGCCAGCAAGGCCAAGCAGGCGCAGAGCCGGGTCAAGGCGCTCGACCGCATGGAAAAGATCGCGCCGGTGCTGGCCGAGGCCGAATTCAGCTTCGAATTCCAGGAGCCGCAGAACCTGCCCAACCCGATGCTGTCGATGGTCGATGTCTCCATCGGCTATCCGGCGCCGGAAGACGCCCCGGCCGCGGGTTTGCCAAAAGCGCCGCCGACCGTCATCGTGCGCGGCATCAACCGCTCGGTGATGGCCGGTCAGCGCATCGGCATCCTCGGCGCCAACGGCCAGGGCAAGTCCACGCTGGTCAAGACCATCGCCCAGGATTTGCAGGCGATCAGCGGCGAAGTGACCGCCGGCAAGGGCCTGAACATCGGCTACTTCGCCCAGCAGGAACTCGACGTGCTGCGTCCACAGGATACCCCGCTCGAACACATGACCCGCCTGGCCAAGGAAACCATCGCTGCCGGCAACCGCAGCGTGCCCGGCCGCGAGCAGGAACTGCGCAATTTCCTCGGCACCTTCAACTTCAGCGGCGACATGGTCAAGCAGGCGGTCGGCACCATGAGCGGCGGCGAGAAGGCGCGCCTGGTGCTGTGCATGCTGGTCTGGCAACGCCCCAACCTGCTGCTGCTCGACGAACCGACCAACCACCTCGACCTCAACACCCGCGAGGCGCTGGCCGTCGCTCTCAACGAATTCGAAGGCACGGTCATGCTGGTCAGCCACGACCGCGCCCTGCTCCGTTCGGTATGCGACGAGTTCTGGCTGGTCTCCAAAGGCGGCGTCGGCCCCTTCGACGGCGACCTCGAGGACTACCAGCGCTACCTGCTCGACGAAGCGAGGAAGGCGCGCGAAGAGGCTAAACTGGCGGCCTGACGGCCTGCAAGCCCTCCGCCTGAACCCGTCATTCCCGCAACAGCGGGAATCCAGAATTCATGCATTTCCTGGGTTCCCGCCGCCGCGGGAACGACGAATCAACGGTTTTCCTACCTCACCAACCGCATGCGCATCCTGCCCTTCACCGCCCTCGCCTGCCCGCTCGATGGCGCCCCCCTGCACCGCCAAGGCGCTTCCTGGCAGTGCGCCACCGGCCACAATTTCGACATCGCCAGCCACGGCTACACCCACCTGCTGCCGGTGCAGAACAAGCGTTCGCGCGACCCCGGCGACAGCAAGGAAATGGTCGCCGCCCGCCGCCGCTTCCTCAATGCCGGGCACTACCGGCCGATTGCCGACGCCGTCGCCGCCGCGACCCTGGCCGGCCTGCCGGTCGACGGCAGCGCCAGCTGCCTCGATGCCGGTTGCGGCGAGGGCTACTATCTGCGCCAACTGGCCGCCGCGGTCGACGAAGCGCAGGAGCTGGCCATCCTCGGCCTCGACATTTCCAAGTGGGCGGTGCAGGCCGCGGCCAGGCAGGACAAGCGCCCGGCCTGGGTGGTCGGCAGCAATGCCAACCTGCCGGCGCTGCCCGGCACGCTGGACCGCGTGCTGTGCATGTTCGGCTTTCCCGTCTATGGCGAATTCGCCCGCGTCCTGAAGCCGGGCGGCCGCTTGATCCAGGTCGACGCCGGCCCCGAACACCTGCGCGAACTGCGCGAAATCATCTACCCGGCGCTGAAGGAAGAACGTCCGGCCGAGACGCGGATACCCGACGGTTTCACGCTGCTCGCCAGCGAAAGCGTGCGCTATCCGCTGGAAGTCGCCGGCCAGGAACAGATCGCCGACCTGCTGGCGATGACGCCGCACCTCTACCGCGCCAGCGCCGAGGGTCGCGCCCGGGCGGCGGCGCTGACCGCGCTGGCCATGACGGTCGATGTCCGGCTGCTGTGCTTTGCGCGCCGGGCGGACCACGCCGACGCGTAGTCCATCCGGCAGGGGGGCAACCCACATAAAGCCGGCCTTGCCCCGGGACAATCGGCATCCAGACCGATACCTGCCGAGGCCCTCCATGCACCGCGACCCATGCGACTTCGCGACAACCGAAAAACATTCGCCAGCACGAACTGGCGAGGTCACCGCCCGCGACATTTCACCCGCCGACCTCGATAGCAGGCTGATCGACGCCTGGCGGCGCCTGGCCGAGCGGGCCCTGGTTCCCAACGCCTACCTGACGCCGATGTTCGTGCTGCCGGCCCTGGCCCATATCGCCCCACCGGCCCCGGTGACCATCATCCTGCTCGAAACCCGGCGCGACGAACTGGTCGGACTCGGCGTCTTCCAGACCCGGCGCCTGCTGCCCCTTTTCCCCTGGCAGGCCCTGGTCGGCTTCCGCTCCAAACACACCTACCTGAGCGGCCTGCTGATCGATGGCGACTACGCGCTGGCCGCGGTCGACGCCTTCTTCGCCTTCGTCAGCCGCCCGGGAACCGCCTGGCACGGCGTCCGCTTCGACTGGCTGAGCACTGGCGACGCCCTCGACCGCCTGCTGCAGGACGCGGCGCACCGGCGGCGTCTGTGGTGGTCGGAATCGGCACGCATGCAGCGCGCCGTCCTGTTGCCGCGGAAGCAACACGCGGCCGAACTGGTCGGGCGGATTCCGAAACCCGTGCTGAAAAACCTGCAGCGCTGTATGCGCCGCCTGGACGAAAGCGGCGCCACCGACTGGCGCATCTGCTACGGCAGCGAAGTGACCGACGACGTGATCGAGCGCTTCATCGCCCTCGAACACATGGGCTGGAAGGGGAAGGCGGGCACCTCGGTGCGCGCCAACCCGGCCCACGAAAGCTTCTTCCGCGACATGATCGCCGGCTTCCGCGATACCGGCGGCGTCTTCTTTACCGAATTCCTGCACACCGGCCGGGTGATTGCCTCGACCTGCAACCTGGTGTCGGGCAACACGGCTTTTGCCTTCAAGATCGGCTGGGACCCCGCCTGCGCCCGCTACTCCCCCGGTATGCTCAACGAATTGCGCATGATGGAAAGGGCGGACGACGCGGTCGGCGGCTTCGACCTGATCGACAGCGGCTCGGTCGAAGGCGGGTTCATCGACAAGCTGTGGCTCGACAAGCGGGAACTGGTCAGCGGCGTATTCGCGACGACCGGGACCGGCACGCTGCTGCTCGCGCTGGCCGGCCTGCGCCGGCGGATCAGGCAGCTGGCGGCCGGCACCGGCCGGGCCATCACCGGCGCCCTGCCCGGCTTTCCCCGCCTGCTGCGCAAGGCGGGGGGCAATTGACGGCCCGCTCCCGGCGCCGCCCCGCCATGGGCATGAGCAGCTCCGGCCCGCTGCCGACCTCCGCGGCCCTGCACCGCCGGGCGCTGTCGCTGGGTAGCGTCAATGCCATCGGCTACGGCGTGCAGTTCGTGCTGCCGGTCGTCCTCGCCCGCTTCCTGAGCACGGAGGCCTTCGGCGAATACCGGCTGATCTGGCTGGCCATCATGACCGCGATGAGCTTCGTGCCCATGGAAATGCACGGCGTCCTCTATTATTTCCTGCCCCGCGCCGCGCCGGCCGAACGCGGACTGTACGTGCGCCAGACCTGGCTCTATCTCGCCGTCGCCGGCAGCATC
>DATGXM010000136.1:0-7828 GCA_035298985.1 Azonexus sp.
CCGCCGCCCGCGGCGCCATTGCCGAGACCGGCACGCTGATCGTGTGGCCGGATGCCGACGAACCACGCCTGATGTCGCTGGTGCCGCCGGTCCATATCGTGCTGCTTGACGCCGCCAATATCTACAACACCTTTTACGAAGCCATGCAGACGGAAGGCTGGAAGGATGGCCTGCCGACCAATTCGCTGCTCATTTCCGGCCCCTCGAAGACCGCCGACATCCAGCAGACGCTGGCCTACGGCGCGCACGGCCCGAAGGAACTGATCGTGCTGATGATCGGAGACGAACAATGAACGCGCCGCAGACCCCGCACGCCCTGCACTTCATGCCCTCCGAGGGCTTCCGCGCCCGGGCCAAGGATGTCGTCGAGAACCCCTTCCTGCGCCAGAGTTTCCGCGGCGCGATGGACTTCCTGATGAGCAAGCGCGCCGCCCAGTTCCCCGATCCGGAGGAACTGGAAAGCCTGCGCAGCCTCGGTGAGCGCATCCGCCAGTACAACCTGGCCAAGCTGCCCGACCTGCTCGAAACGCTCGAAGCCAACCTGACCCGCAACGGCATCCAGGTGCATTGGGCCGAGACGCCGGATGAGGCCAACGCCATCATCCTCGGCATCTGCCAGAAGCACGCGGCCAAGCTGATGGTCAAAGGCAAGTCCATGGTCAGTGAGGAAATCGAACTGAACCATGCCGCCGAGGCGGCCGGCATCGGCGCGCTGGAATCGGACATGGGCGAGTACATCGTCCAGCTGGCCGGCGAAAAGCCGTCGCACATCATCATGCCGGCCATCCACAAGACCAAGGAGCAGATCGCCAAGCTGTTCCACGACAAGGTGCCGGGCGTCGATTACACCGACAACGTCGATGCGCTGATCCAGATCGGCCGCAATGTCCTGCGCCAGAAGTTCCTGGAGGCCGACATCGGCCTGTCCGGCGTCAATTTCGCCGTCGCCGAAACCGGCACGCTGTGCCTGGTCGAGAACGAGGGCAACGGCCGCATGTGCACCACGGCACCGCCCGTGCATATCGCCATCACCGGCATCGAGAAGATCGTCGAGAAGCTCGAGCACGTGCCACCGCTCTACTCGCTGCTCACCCGCTCGGCCACCGGCCAGAACATCTCGACCTACTTCAACATGATCTCCAGCCCCCGCCAGCCGGGCGAGAAGGACGGTCCGGGCGAAGTGCACCTGGTGCTGCTCGACAACGGCCGCAGCCAGGCCTATGCCGACGAACAACTGCGCAAGACGCTGCAGTGCATCCGCTGCGGCGCCTGCATGAACCACTGCCCGGTCTATACCCGCATCGGCGGCCACGCCTACGGCACGACCTACCCCGGCCCGATCGGCAAGATCATTTCGCCGCACATGCTCGGCCTGGAAGCGACCGCCAACATGGCCACCGCCTCGTCGCTGTGCGGCGCCTGCGGCGAAGTGTGCCCGGTGAAGATTCCCATTCCCGAACTGCTCGTCCGCCTGCGTGAAGAATCCTTCACCGCCCCGCATGCCAACCCGGCGATGCGCGGCCAGGGTGCCGGCTACAACGCGAAGATCTCGGCCGTCTGGCGCGCCTGGGGCGCGATCTACGGCTCCCCCGCCCTGTACCGTGCCGCCTCCTGGCTGGCCAGCCGTTTCCGCTGGCTGACACCGCGCAAGCAAGCCGGCTGGACGTCGGTCCGCACCCCGTTGCAGCCCGCCCCGAAACGCCTGCGCGACCTGATCAAGGAACGCAACTAATCCCTCTTACCCGGAGGCCGCCCAGCGGCTTCCGGGATTTTTTTACCGCGCTCAATTCGCTCGTCCACAGCAGTCCTCTATCAGACAGAAGACAATGAATTCACTAATCCGGAATCTTCAAGAAAACCTGCCCGCCCGCCAGGTGATCACCGATGACCTGCGCCGTCTCGCCTACGGCACCGATGCCAGCTTCTATCGCCTGATCCCGCAGGTCGTCGCCGTGATCGAAAACGAGGCTGAGGCACGCACCGTCCTCGCCGCCGCCCGCCAGTACCAGACGCCGGTCACTTTCCGTGCGGCCGGCACCAGCCTGTCCGGGCAGGCCCTGTCGGATGGCGTACTGGCCCTGATCGGCGAAGGCTTCGCCACCTTCGAGCTGGCCGACGATGCCAGCCAAGTCCGCGTCGGCCCGGGCATGGTCGGCGGCGAAGTCAATCGCCGGCTCGCCCCGCTCGGCAAGAAGATCGGCCCAGACCCGGCTTCCATCGGTGCCTGCAAGATCGGCGGCATTGCCGCCAACAACGCTTCCGGCATGTGCTGCGGCACGTCGCAGAACAGTTACAAGACGCTGGCCGGCCTGCGCGTCATGTTCGCCGACGGCACGCTGCTCGACACCGAAGACCCGGCCAGCGTCGCCGCCTTCAAGCAGTCGCACGCCGCCCTGCTCGGCGAACTCGACCGCATCGGCAAGGAAACGCGGGCCAATCCGACCCTGGCCAACCGCATCCGCCACAAGTTCAAGATCAAGAACACCACCGGCTACAGCCTGAACGCCCTGGTCGATTTCGAAGACCCGATCGACATCCTCGCCCACCTGATGATCGGCTCTGAGGGCACCCTCGGCTTCATGACCCGCATCACCTACCAGACGGTGGTCGAAGACCCGTGCAAGGCTTCGGCGCTGGTCTTCTTCCCGGACATCCGCTCAGCCTGCGAAGCCGTCATCCGCCTCAAGCCGCAGCCGGTCGCCGCCGTCGAACTGCTCGACCGCCCGGCCATCCATTCCGTCGAAAACAAGCCCGGCCTGCCGACCATCATGCGCGAACTGGGCGAAGAAGCCGCCGCGCTGCTCATCGAAGTCCGCTCGCCGACCCCGGAAGGGCTTCAGGACAAGATCGCCACCGTGGTCGCCGCGATGGACGGCATCGCCACGGTCGAGCCGGTGCAGTTCTCGACCGACCCGGCCACCTGCGACATGTACTGGAAGGTGCGCAAAGGCACCTTCCCCGCCGTCGGCGCCATGCGCCGCACCGGCACCACCGTGCTGATCGAGGATGTCGCCTTCCCCATCGAGTCGCTGGCCGACGCCACCCTCGACCTGCAAGCGCTCCTGCGCCACCACGGCTACCACGAAGGCATCATTTTCGGCCACGCGCTGGAAGGCAACCTGCACTTCGTGATCACCCAGGACTTCGGCGACAAGGCCGAGATCGACCGCTACGCCCGCTTCATGGACGACCTCTGCAAGCTGGTGGTCGACAAGTACGACGGCTCGCTGAAGGCCGAGCACGGCACCGGCCGCAACATGGCCCCCTTCGTCGAAATGGAATGGGGCAAGGAAGCGACCGACCTGATGCGCCGCATCAAGGCCCTGTTCGATCCGGAAGGCCGGCTCAATCCGGGCGTCATCATCAACGACAATCCGCATGCGCACCTCGAGAACCTGAAGCCGATGCCGGCCGCCGAGGACGTGGTCGACCGCTGCATCGAATGCGGCTTCTGCGAACCGCTGTGCCCGTCGCACCGGCTGACCCTGAGCCCGCGCCAGCGCATCACCAGCGTGCGCGAACTGGCCCGCCGTGCCGCCGCCGGCGAACATGCCGAGGCGTTGAGCGAAGCCTATGCCTACATGGGCCTCGACACCTGTGCGGGTTGCGGCATGTGCTCGACGGCCTGCCCGGTCGGCATCGACACCGGCGACCTGACCCGCCGCCTGCGCGGCCGCCGGCTCGGCGACACCGCTCGCAGTCTGTACCATTGGAGCGGCGAGAATTTCGGCACTTTCGCCGGCCTCAGCCGCACCGGCCTCACCGTCGGCCATGCCGTTTCCGGCGTCCTCGGCGACAAGTTCGTCAGCCGGGTGACCGGCGGCGCGTGGCGCAAGGCCATGCCGCCGGCGGCGAAGGCGCCCGTCCAGCGCTCGGCCAAGGGTGATCCGGTGGTCTATTTCCCGACTTGCGGCGGCCGCATCTTCGGCCCGGCCGATGCCAACGACAAGCAACTCGGCGACGTCGTTCAGGAACTGCTGATCCGCGCCGGCTACGCGCCCATCCTGCCCGAAGGCTTCACCCAGCTGTGCTGCGGCCAGACCTTGGCGAGCAAGGGCATGGCCGAGGAAGCCGAGGATATGTCGAACGCCCTGGAAGCCGCGCTGATGAAGGCCTCCGACAACGGCCGCATCCCGGTCATCATGGATGCCAGCGCCTGCTCGGCCCGCATGCAGAAGCACCTCGCCGGCCGCATCAAGCTCTACGACTTCCACGAATTCGCCCACGACGCCCTGCTGCCGCGCCTGATGATCACCAAGCAGGCCGGCCCGGTCGCCCTGCACGTCAATTGCAGCGTCAAGCGCACCGGCGCCGACGGCAAGCTGCGCGCCCTGCTCAAGGCCTGCGTCGAGGAAATCGTCGAACCGTCCAGCACCACCTGCTGCGGCTTCGGCGGCGACCGCGGCTTCGCGGTGCCGGAACTGAACCAGCACGCCCTGCGCCACATTCACAACGAGCTGCCGGCCAACTGTGCCTGCGGCGTTTCCACCAACCGCACCTGCGAAATCGGGTTGACCGCCGAAACCGGCCGCACCTACCGCTCGATCGCCTATCTGCTCGAGGCCTGCTCGCGCAAGGAGGACGCCATGACCTGCTGAGGAGGGGGAGACAAAAGAAAATCCGGCCATGAGCTGCGAACTCAAGGCCGGACACAAGCAGTGACACGCTCTGTAGCCGCCGGAATCGGCAAAAGACTGACGGCTACCTGACTATTTTTGTTATGAGGACTATTCTATGACTTGGCAAATGAATGTCGACCCGCTCGGCAACATTGGCTTGTCCGCGCTGGTTGCGGCGATTCCGATCTTCTTCCTGTTCTGGGCGCTGGCCATCAAGCGCATGAAGGGCCAGTACGCGGCCCTCGGCGGTACCGGCCTGGCCATCGCCATTGCCGTCGGTGTGTACAAGATGCCGGCCGACCTGGCTGGTCTGGCCACGCTGTACGGCGGCGCCTTCGGCCTGTTCCCGGTGTGCTGGATCGTCATCACCGCGCTGTTCATCTACAACATGTCGGTGAAGACCGGCCAGTTCGAAGTCATCAAGAATTCGCTGGCTTCCATCTCCGATGACCGTCGCCTGCAAGCCCTGCTCATCGCCTTCTCCTTCGGCGCCTTCATCGAAGGTGCGGCCGGTTTCGGCACGCCGGTAGCCATCACCGCCGCCATGCTCGCCGGTCTCGGCTTCAACCCGCTCTACGCCGCCTGTATCTGCCTGCTCGCCAACACGGCGCCGGTGGCCTGGGGCGCGATCGGTATCCCCATCGTCGTCGGTGGCCAGGTCGCCGGTATTCCGGACGTCGCCCTGTCCCAGATGGTTGGCCGCACCCTGCCGCTGGTCTCCGTCTTCATCCCGCTCTACCTGGTCATCGTCATGGCCGGCTGGAAGAAGGGCTGGGAAGTTTGGCCTGCCTGCTTCGTCAGCGGCGGCTCTTTCGCCATCGCCCAGTACTTCTCGGCCAACTCGCCGATCACCGCCCCACTGCTGCCGGACATCATCGCTTCCCTGTCGTCCATCGTGTGCACCGTGGTCTTCCTGAAGTTCTGGCACCCGAAGGAAAGCTGGCACTTCGCCGATGAGCCGAAGAGCATGGGCAAGCAGGAACTGCGTTACACCGGCGGCCAGATCTTCCGCGCCTGGGCACCGTTCCTGATCCTGTCGCTGTTCGTCTGCGCCTGGGGTATCAAGCCGGTCAACCAGGCGCTGAACCAGATCACCGAAGTGGTCTTCAACTACAAGATCCCGGTCTCCGGCCTCGACAAGCTGGTCATCGACCAGGCCGGCAAGCCGAAGGCTGCCGTCTACAACTTCAACTTCCTGTCCGCTGCCGGCACCGCGATCCTGTTCGCCTGGTTCTTCTCCATCGTCGTCATGGGCGCTTCGCTGAAGACCGCCGCCGGCGTCGCCAAGGACACGCTGACCACCCTGAAGTGGCCCATCGTCACCATCGCCACCATCCTCGGCTTTGCCTACATCATGAACTTCTCGGGCATGGCCATTACCCTCGGCTACGCCTTCGCTGAAACCGGCGTCATGTTCCCGTTCTTCGCCGCCTTCCTCGGCTGGCTGGGCGTCTTCATGACCGGCTCGGACACCTCGACCAACGCGCTGTTCGGCAAGCTGCAAGCCGTCACCGCCGAGAAGATCGGCATCGACCCGGTGATCACCATGTCGGCCAACACCTGCGGCGGCGTCTGCGGCAAGATGATCTCGCCGCAATCGATCGCCGTGGCAACCGGCGCTACCGGCCTGGTCGGCAAGGAATCGGACATCTTCCGCTTCACGTTCAAGCACTCGCTGGCCCTGACCTTCATCGTCGGCGCGCTGCACATGCTGTGGTCGTATGTGTTCCCGGGCATCGTGCCGATCTACGTCAAGCCGGTCGCTGCTGCGGCGGCTGCCGTGGCTGCCGGCGCCAAGGCCGCCATCAATCCGGAAGGCCTGATGTGGCTGGGCATCTTCGTCGGCATCATCGCCTGCGTCACGCTGCTGGCCCGCGCCATCGGCGCCAACCTCGAAGCGCCGGTCGAGGGGCATGACGAGGTGCATTTCCACTAAGCGGAAATACCGGTTCGGGGCCAGCACGCCCCGAACCGCCCCCTTGAGGTTTTCCCTAACTGCGGTAAAGGTAGCGTCTTGCTACCTTTGTCGCGTCTATTTTCATTCGCAGGAGCACGCCATGTACCAGAACATTTTGGTCGCCATCGACGATAGCGAAACCTCGCGTTGTGCGCTGGCAGAAGCAAAGCACATTGCCAGAACCAGCCGGGCAAAGCTTTACATCGTCCATGTGGTCGATGAAGTTCTCCTCAGCATGCACGGCCATGCGATGCTCGATATGGGCAGCGCCGATGCGGCTGTCGCCAATCTTCGTCGCGCCGGGCAAGCGCTGCTCGACGATGCGGTGAAGGATGCTGGCGGGCTGGAAGTGGAAGCCGTCCTGCTCGAAGCGCAAAAACGCCGCGTCTCCGAAACCATTGCCGACAAGGCCAAGGAACTCGCGGTCGATCTGATCGTCATCGGCCGCCATGGCCAGCGCGGCCTCGCCACGCTGCTCCTCGGTTCGGTCGCCGAACAACTGGCTAAAATCTCCAACGCCTCCGTACTTCTCGTCAGGAAACACTGAACGGGGCCATCGCGACCCAAGACTCCGATTCTGATTGCCGGCGGCACGCGCAAAGGTCAGAATATCGAGAAAATAAAACAATACCGATAAAACCAAACAGGAAACAGCACATGCACCACGCCTCACTGGACACCAGCAAGGAAGAACCTCTACGCAACGACATCCGCCTGCTCGGTCGCATTCTGGGCGACACGGTGCGTGAGCAGGAAGGCGAAGCGGTTTTTGACATTGTCGAGCGTGTCCGCCAGACCGCGGTGCGCTTTGCCCGCGACAACGACCCCGCCGCCCGCGCCGAACTGGCCGACCTGCTCGACCCACTGCCGCGCGACACCACGCAAGCCGTCGTCCGCGCCTTTTCGTACTTCCTGCAACTGGCCAACATCGCCGAAGACGAACACCACCTCCGCCGCCGCCGCGCCCACGACCTGGCCGGCTCGCCACCGCGTGAAGGCAGCCTGGTCCATGCCCTCGACGCCTTGGCCGGCGCCGACGTGTCGCCCGACACCATCGCCGACTTCTTCGCCCACGCTCTGGTCGCTCCGGTGCTCACCGCGCACCCGACCGAAGTCCAGCGCCAGAGCCTGATCCGCAATCACCGCGACATCGCCCGCCTGCTCGACCAGCGCGAACGCCAGCAGATGACGCCGGAAGAACAGGCCGACAACGACCTTGCCCTGGCCAATGCCGTGCTGACGCTGTGGCAGT
>DATGXM010000137.1:0-2080 GCA_035298985.1 Azonexus sp.
GCGGCGTCTACCTGCCGGAGAGCGACTGCGTTGCCGAGGGTGGGCGTGCCTACTGCTGCGAGGCGCATCGCGCCGCCGGTCCTGCCGCGGGCCGCTGATGACCGACTGGCTGTCATCCACCTGGGAAGCCAACTGGCGTTCCTTTCAGTATTTCAACCTGTACCGCCTGGTGCTGGCTGCGCTGTTCTGCCTGGCGCTGTTCTTTCCCAACGAGTGGACCGCCCGCCTGAACCTGCTGCCGTCGTGGCCAATGTTCGGCCTGACCGGCCTGTACATGGCGGCAGCAATCGCCGGCCTGGTGCTGGCGACCCACTGGCAGCACCACTTCAATGCCCAGCTGTCGGTGCAGGTCATGGTCGACATCGTCGTGGTCACCGCGCTGATGCAGCAGGCCCGCGGCGTCAGCAGCGGCCTCGGCGTGCTGCTCCTGGTCTCGCTGGCGGCGGCCAGCCTGGTCGGCCGCGGACGGCTGGTCCTGTTCTACGCTGCCGTGGCCACCGTCGCGGTGCTGCTGATGCAGTCCTACGGTATCCTGGTCGAGCAATTCGACCCGGCCTCCATCGTCCAGGCCGGTTTCATTTCGGCCGGCTTCTTCGCCACCGCCATCCTCGCCCGCCTGCTCGGCCAGCGGGTGATGATCAACGAAGACCTGGCCCGCCGGCGCGGCGTGGCACTCGACAACCAGATCCTGATCAGCCAGCGGGTGGTCGAACGCATGCAGGACGGCGTGCTGATCATCGGCCAGGACGGCTTCATCAACCGCTGCAACCCGGTCGCCCAGCACATGCTGGGGCTGCCGGCCGAGCCGACCCCGCTGGCCGGATATGCGACAGGGCTGGCCGAAGCGCTGCGCGCCTGGCTGCGCGGCGACGGCACCGAACGCTACGACTTTGCGGCGATCGACGGTGGCGCCTTGCGCGCGCGCTTCGAGCGCACGCCGAGCTCCGACGGCGAGGTGCTGGTCTTCCTCGAGGACGTCGGCCGCATCCGCGAACGGGCGCAGCAAATGAAGCTGGCCTCGCTCGGCCGCCTGACGGCCAGCATTGCCCATGAAATCCGCAATCCGCTGTCGGCCATCGGCCATGCCGGGGAATTGCTGCGCGAGGAACGGCGCGGCGAAATGCAGGACCGCCTGTTGCGCATCCTGCACGACAACGTGTTGCGCCTCGACCGCATCGTCAAGGACATCCTGGAAGTGGGGCGGCAAAACCAGGCCGAGCCGGAGCCGCTGCCGGCCGACGAATTCTGCGCCGGCTTCCTGGAGCAGTTCATCAGCAGCGAAAACCTGGCTCCCGGCGTGGTCGTGCTGGAGGTCCAAGACGTTTTCCGCATCCGCTTCGACCGTTCCCATCTGCACCAGGTGTTGTGGAACCTGGTCAGCAATGCCCTGCGCCATTCGACGCGCGGTGCCGGGGCGGTGCGCATCGTGCTGCACAGCGGCCACGTCGACGGACGGGTAGAATTGCACGTGATCGATGACGGCCCCGGCATTCCCGAGTCGGTGCGCGAGCAGGTGTTCGAACCCTTCTTCACCACCCATACGCAGGGAACCGGTCTTGGGCTGTACATCGCCCGCGAACTGTGCGCGACCAACGGGGCCAGCCTCGAACTGGCGGTATCGGCCCAGGGGGCGCATTTCATTGTTGCAGGGAGAAACGACACGTGTCAGTTGCCAGAACCGAACGGCGCCCGCGCGGCGAACTGAGCCGGGTTCTCGTCGTCGACGACGAGGCCGACATCCGTGAACTGATCGACCTGACGCTGGCCCGCATGGGCCTCGCCACGGAGTGCGTCGGCTCGGTCGCCGAAGCCAGGGCCGCACTCGACGCCGGCGACTTCCAGCTGTGCCTGACCGACATGCGCCTGCCCGACGGCGAGGGCCTCGATATCGTCCGTTACATCGGCGAGCATTGCCCGCAGACGCCGGTTGCCGTGATCACCGCCTACGGTAGCGCCGGCAACGCGGTGGCGGCGCTGAAAGCCGGCGCCTTCGATTACCTCGCCAGAACGTCGTGTGCCAGACCTCGCGCATCAGGTCGTCGCGACTCACCACGTTGCCGGCCCGCTCCATCAGGGCCCG
>DATGXM010000138.1:0-5638 GCA_035298985.1 Azonexus sp.
CCGTTCTAGCCGCCCGTTCCAGCAGCCGGTCCAGGGCGTCGCGCAGCGGTCCCCTGGGCAGACTTTCGGCGGTCGACTGCAACATGCCAAAAGCCTTGCCGGAGAGCGGTTTCAAAGTTGAAGTCGTTGATTGGTAAGGAATTTGGCGGGGTTGCACTTTGACTTCCATGTCGCTACACTGCGTCCCTCCTTTGGATAACTCGTCGCACAAACGCTGACTCATCTGGCGAATTTTGGCGGCGACCGCACCGTTATCGGTGTGGATAACGATTTTCCCCGACTTGTAATTGGCGACGCGTGCGGCGTGGCGCAGCCCGGCTGGAGCGATTGCTTCAAAACGGCGCGAGAGCTTTTGCAGCAGGCGCGCGTGGGCCATGACCCGGCTCGCTGCCGCATCGCTGTCGAGGTATTGCTCTGGCCCTTTGTACATGGGAGGTTCCGTGCAGATTATTCTGGTTTCGCGCCATCTGAAGGCGGCGCGCACGATCACCATTATGCCCCGCCACGTGGCGGCGACGGCATTCGTCTTGCTCGCCCTGGTATTTTCCACCTCGGCGCTGTTTTCATGGCTGTCGGTGCATTTTCGCCTGCCCCTGGTCGAGGATATGCTGGTTGCGCTGCAGTTGCAGGAAATGCGGAAAACGCGCGATCACCTCGATAACAACCTGCAGCTGATGGCTACCCGCCTCGGCGAACTGCAAGCCCAGGTATTGCAACTCGACGCGCTGGGCGACCGTCTTTCCGGCGCCGCCGGCATCAAGCGCGAACAAGCGGCCGATACGCTGAAGGCGGCGCAGGGCGGCCCCTATGTGCCGGCACCGATGAGCGCTGCCGAATTGCAGAAGGAAATCGAACGCCTGGCGACGATGGTCGACCAGCGCAGCGACGATCTGGCCTATCTCGAAATCAAGCTGCTCGAAAAACGCGTCAAGGATCGCCTGTTGCCGACCACGCTGCCGGTCAAGGATGCCTACCTCGGTTCGCCCTTCGGCCATCGCGAGGACCCGATTGCCGGCCTGCGCGCCATGCACGAAGGCATCGACTTCAATGCCGAAACGGGCACCCCGGTGGTCGCCGCCGCCGATGGCGTCGTGCTCTCCGCCTCCTATCACCCGGATTTCGGCAACGTCATCGACATCGACCACGGCGATGGCCTGACTTCCCGCTATGCCCACCTGTCGCGTTTGGATGCGAAGCCGGCGTCGCTCGTCAAGCGCGGTGAACGCATCGGCGCCGTGGGGTCCACCGGGCGGTCGACCGGTTCGCATCTGCACTTCGAGGTACGCATGCAGGGCGTCGCCCAGAATCCGGCATTTTTCCTGAAACAAGGCAACGAATATGCGCAAATCAAGCGGCGCTAGGATGATCCGTCTGGCCTTGATTTAGGTCGTCATCATCGGGGGGGAGGGGCGTGCTAGAATCGTTGCTTTGCCGCCACCCGCGCAACCACCTTACATCGCGATGATATCCGGCCTACTCAAGAAGATTTTCGGCAGCCGCAACGACCGGCTGATCAAGCAATACACGCAGACCGTCAAGCGCATCAATGCGCTCGAGCCGGCCCTGCAGGCGCTCTCCGACGAGCAACTGCAGGCCAAGACCGACGAGTTCCGCCAGCGCCATGCCAACGGCGAGTCGCTCGACGACCTGCTGCCGGAAGCCTTTGCCGTCGTCCGCGAGGCCGGCAAGCGCGTCCTCGGCATGCGTCACTTCGACGTCCAGATGATCGGCGGCATGGTGCTGCACTACGGCAAGATCGCCGAAATGCGCACCGGCGAAGGCAAGACTCTGGTCGGCACACTGCCCGCCTACCTGAACGCCATTTCCGGCAAGGGCGTGCATGTCATCACGGTCAACGACTACCTGGCGACCCGCGACTCCGAGTGGATGGGGCGCCTGCACCGCTTCCTCGGCCTGACCGTCGGCGTCAACCTGTCGCAGATGGACCACGAGGCCAAGCAGGCTGCCTACGCTGCCGACATCACCTACGGCACCAATAACGAATTCGGCTTCGACTACCTGCGCGACAACATGGTCTATGCCGCCGACCAGCGCGTGCAGCGCGGCCTGAACTTCGCCATCGTCGACGAGGTGGACTCCATCCTGATCGACGAAGCGCGCACGCCGCTGATCATCTCCGGCCAGGCCGACGACCATACCGACCTCTACCTGCGCATGAAGGATGTCGTGCCGCAGTTGACCCGCGCCATGGAAGAGAACGGCGAAGGCGACTACTGGGTCGACGAGAAAGGCCATCAGGTCCATTTGTCGGAAGCCGGTTACGAGCATGCCGAGCAACTGCTCGCCGAGCACGGCCTGCTCAAGGAAGGCTCCAGCCTCTACGACGCCGCCAACATTTCGCTGATGCATCACCTGAACGCCGCCCTGCGCGCGCTGTCGCTGTTCCACAAGGACCAGCACTACGTCGTGCAGAACGGCGAAGTGGTCATCGTCGATGAATTCACCGGCCGCCTGATGGCCGGTCGCCGCTGGTCGGACGGCCTGCACCAGGCTGTCGAGGCCAAGGAAGGCGTCGATATCCAGGCCGAAAACCAGACCCTGGCCTCGATCACCTTCCAGAACTACTTCCGGATGTACGCCCGCCTGTCCGGCATGACCGGCACGGCCGACACCGAAGCCTACGAATTCCAGCAGATCTACGGCCTGGAAACTGTCGTCATCCCGACCCATCGGCCGATGGTGCGCAAGGACATGAACGACCTGGTGTACAAGACGGCCGACGAAAAGCACGCGGCGATCATCGCCGACATCAAGGATTGCTCGAAGCGCGGCCAGCCGGTGCTGGTCGGCACCACGTCGATCGAGAATTCCGAACTGCTGTCGCACCTGTTAGACAAGGAAAAGCTGTCGCACCAGGTGCTCAACGCCAAGCAGCACGCCCGCGAAGCGGAAATCGTCGCTGAAGCTGGACGTCCGGGGATGATCACCATCGCCACCAACATGGCCGGTCGTGGTACCGACATCGTGCTCGGTGGCAATATCCAGAAGCAGATCGATGCCGTCGCCAACGACGAGGCGCTGTCGGCTGCCGACAAGGATGCCCGGATCGCCGCGCTGCGCGCCGATTGGCAGAAGACGCACGAGCAGGTGCTGGCCTCTGGTGGCTTGCACATTATCGGTTCCGAGCGTCACGAATCGCGCCGTATCGACAACCAGCTGCGCGGTCGCGCCGGCCGCCAAGGCGATGCCGGGTCCTCGCGTTTCTACCTGTCGCTCGACGACCAGCTGCTGCGCATCTTCGCCGGCGAGCGCCTGCGCGCCATCATGGACAAGCTGAAGATGCCGGAAGGCGAGGCCATCGAGCATCCGCTGGTGACCCGCTCGCTGGAGTCGGCGCAGCGCAAGGTCGAGGCCCGCAACTTCGACATCCGCAAGCAGCTGCTGGAATACGACGACGTTTCCAACGACCAGCGCAAGGTGATCTACCACCAGCGCAACGAGTTGCTGGAAACCGACGATATTTCCGAAACCATCACCGCCATGCGCCAGAGCGTCATCGTCGAAACCTTCCGCGCCTATGTGCCGGAAGAGTCGGTCGAAGAACAATGGGACATGGAAGGCCTGGAACGGGCGCTGGCCTCGGAACTGCAGATCACGGCGCCGGTCGCCCAATGGTTCAAGGACGAGCCGACGCTGTCCGACGAGGAAATCCTCGAGCGCATCATCAAGGGCGCCGACGAGGTTTACCAGGCCAAGGTCGAACTGGTCGGGGCACCGAACTTCCACCAGTTCGAACGCAACGTCATGCTGCAGAGCCTCGACAGCCACTGGCGCGAGCATCTGGCGGCACTCGACCATCTGCGTCAGGGCATCCACCTGCGCGGCTACGCCCAGAAGAATCCGAAGCAGGAATACAAGCGCGAAGCCTTCGAGCTGTTCGAGGGGCTGCTCGACCTGGTGCGCCGCGAAGTGACCCGCATCGTCTATACCGTGCAGATCCGTACGCAGGAAGATGTCGAGGAAACCGCGCCGCACGCCGAAGTCCAGAACGTGCAGTACCAGCACGCCGGCTTCGACGAGACGCTGGGCGAAGGCGAGGCCCTGCCGCAGGCGGTGCCGCCGGCCGATGCCGGGCCGAAGATCGGTCGTAACGATCCCTGTCCCTGCGGTTCGGGCAAGAAATACAAGCACTGCCACGGAAAACTGTCCTGATCTGAACCCCCAAGGCACCCCAGGGTGCCTTGATGCTTTTGGAGCCAAGAGAATGCCTGTCAATTACGCCACGCCCGCCGCCGATCAACTCTTTCCGGTCGCTGGTGTCCGTCTCGGTGTCGCCGAAGCCGAAATCCGCAAGAAAAATCGTCGTGACCTGACCCTGGTCGCCCTCGACGATGGCTGCACGGTGGCCGGCGTATTCACGCAGAACCGCTTCTGTGCCGCGCCGGTGCAGTTGTGCCGCCATCATCTGGCGGCCGGCAAGGGCATCCGTGCCCTCGTCATCAACACCGGCATCGCCAACGCCGGTACCGGCGAGCCGGGTCGCCAGACGGCACAGGCTTCCTGCAATGCCGTGGCCGAACTGCTTGGCGTCGCCGCCGACCAGGTGCTGCCCTTCTCGACCGGCGTCATTCTCGAGCCGCTGCCGGTCGAACGCCTGAAAGCCGGCCTGCCGGCGGCTAAGGCCGATCTGAAGGCCGACAACTGGCATGCCGCCGCGCACGCCATCATGACCACCGACACCATCGCCAAGGCAGCCTCGCGCCGCGTCACGGTCGGCGGCAAGACGATCAGCATTTCCGGCATCTCCAAGGGCGCCGGCATGATCAAGCCGAACATGGCGACCATGCTCGGTTTCGTCGCCACCGATGCCGGCATCGCCCAGGGCATGCTCGACCAGCTGGTCAAGGAGGCGGCCGATGCTTCCTTCAACTGCATTACGGTTGATGGTGACACCTCGACCAACGACTCTTTCGTGATGATCGCCACCGGCCAGTCCGGGGCCGCCTTCACCTCTGAGAACGATGCCGGCTGGGCCGAGGTCAGGGCCGCCATCGTCGCCGTGGCCGTCGAGTTGGCGCAAGCCATTGTCCGCGACGGCGAAGGGGCGACCAAGTTCATCACCGTCGCCGTGCAGGGCGGCAAGAGCGTCGAGGAATGCCGTCAGGTCGGTTACGCCATAGGCCACTCGCCGCTGGTCAAGACTGCCTTCTTCGCCTCCGACCCCAACCTCGGCCGTATCCTGGCCGCCGTCGGTTACGCCGGCATCGCCGATCTCGACGTCGATGGCGTCAAGGTCTGGCTGGACGATGTGCTGGTCGCCGAGAACGCTGGCCGCGCTGCCGCCTACCGCGAGGAAGATGGTGCCCGGGTGATGGCGCAGGCCGAAATCACCGTCCGCGTCGACCTCGGCCGCGGCGCCGCGCAGGCCAAGGTCTACACCTGCGATTTCTCCTACGACTACGTCAAGATCAACGCGGACTACCGTAGCTGATCCGCTGACCGGCATTCGCTGCCGTCAGCCACTCTGTTGGGAGTGATTTCCATGACCGACATTCGCCGCGACCTGGCCCGGAATACCCTGGCCATCCTTTGCATACTCGGGCTGATCGGCCTGAGCCTGTGGGTGCTGCGGCCGTTCCTGGCCGCTGCGGTGTGGGCGGCGATGCTGGTGGTCGCT
>DATGXM010000139.1:0-4323 GCA_035298985.1 Azonexus sp.
AGCATGGCGGACAGCATGCTGGCGACCATGAAGTCCATCGGCAAGACAGTCACCGACGACTCGATACGCGCCCTCGACCTGCGCTCCCGGGAAGCGATCGAGGCGATGACCACCGGCACCGCCCGGGAAATCGCCAGTTTCCTGTATGACCGGGATGCCGACATCCGCCAGGCGGCGGCGCTCGAACCGTCCGCCGCGGCGTTTCAGCGCTTCCTGGCCGAACGCCAGCGCAACCTGTATCGGCACGGCGCCTGGCAACTAGCTGCCGATGGCAAATCATGGATTCCGGAGGCTCCTGTCGTTCGCGACGCCAAGGTGACCCGCCCTATCCTGGAGGACAACGCAAAAGACTTCCACGCCCGGCCAGCCGAATATCTCGGGGAAGCCGAACGGCGTCCCCTGTTTGTCGAAATGACCTACATCGACCTGGTCGGCAACGAAAAGATCAAGGTCACCCGCGGCGACCTGACCGATAAGGCATTGCGCAACGTTGCCAATCCGGCAAACACCTTCGTCAAGGCGGAAACCTATTTTGCCGAACTGAAGAAGCTGAAGCCGGGCGAAATCTACGTCTCCGCCGTTATCGGCGCCTATGTGCCGACCCAAATGATCGGCCCCTACCTGCCGGCTGCACTGGAGAAGGCCGGCAAACCCTTTACTCCGCAGGAATCGGCCTATGCCGGCACCGAAAATCCGCTCGGCAAGCGCTTCCGCGGCATCGTGCGCTGGGCCATGCCGGTGCTCAAGGGGAGCAGGATCGACGGTTACGTCACGCTGGCCCTGGACCACGACCATATCCGCCAGTACGCCGACCGCCTGATGCCGACCGCCGAGCGCTACACGCCGATCGCCGATGCCATCAAGGGCAACTATGCCTTCCTGTGGGACCACAAGAGCCGCGCCATTTCCCATCCGCGTGACTACATGATCGTCGGCTATGACCCACAGACCGGGCGACCGGCGACGCCCTGGATGGACGAGGAGCTGTACGCCGAGTGGCAGGCCAGCGGCAAGCCGTCCGACGAATTCCTGGCCGGCATTCCGCCCTTCCGCGACCAGAGCCTGAAACGCAAGCCGGCCAAGGCGCTGGCCCAGGCCGGCACGGTCGGTCTCGATTGCCGCTACCTGAACTTCTCCCCGCAGTGCGACGGCTGGAATGCGGTGACCGAGCACGGCGGCTCGGGCTCCTTCGTGATTTTTTTCTCCGGCCTGTGGAAACTGACCACCGCCGCCGCGATTCCCTACTACACCGGCCAGTACGGCAAGACGCCGCAGGGTTTCGGCTTCGTCACCATCGGTGCCAACGTCGATGAATTCCACAAGGCGGCCACCGACACGGCAGCCAGGATCAATACCCTGGTCGCGGAGAAGGATCGCGACTTCCAGGCGCAGCGCGGCGCCCTGCTCGACCACATCGCCAGCAGCCTGGCATCGACCGCGCTCGGCCTGTGGGGCTCGACCCTGCTCATGGTAGCCATCGTCATCGGCATCGCGGTATGGATGGCCGGCCTCCTCACCCGGCGCATCACCGGCATGATAGCCGGCATCCATGCCTTCCAGAACGGCGACCTCGGCCGCCGCCTGGATGCCCGGTCACCCGACGAAATGGGCGAACTGGCCCGCTCCTTCAACCACATGGCCGACTCGGTCGAGGAATCCTTCCGGCGGCTCGACGAAGCGCGGGAAAAGGCCGAGGAGGCCAGCCGGCAGAAATCGGCCTTCCTGGCCACCATGTCGCATGAACTGCGCACACCGCTCAACGGCATCCTAGGCTTTGCCGATCTGCTGCAGAGCGAGGTGGAGGAGCCGACGCACCGGGAATATGCCGCAGTGATCCAGCGCAGCGGCGAACACCTGCTCAACCTGGTCAACGAGATTCTCGATCTGGCCAAGATCGAATCCGGCGAAATGATTTTCAAGTACGCCCCGACCGCCATCGCCGGCATCGTTGAAGAATGCGCCGCCGGATATCGGGTCGCGGCGGAAAAGAAGGGCCTGCGCTTCACGCAGGAGATGGAGGAAAATCTGCCCGCGGAATTCCTGACCGACCCCATGCGCCTGCGCCAGATCCTCAACAACCTGCTGAGCAACGCCATCAAATTCACCACGCAAGGGGAAGTCAGCCTCAAGGTCGGCCTAGCCGGCGACGCCATCGCCTTTGCCGTAAGCGACACCGGCGCCGGCATCCCGTCCGAAAGCCTCGATACCATCTTCGAGAAATTCAAACAGCTCGAACACTTCCTGACCCGCGAACATGGCGGCACCGGCCTCGGGCTGGCCCTGGTCAAACAACTGGTAGACCACATGCACGGTCGCATCACGGTCGACACCGAGCCTGGCGCCGGGTCGACCTTTACCGTCTATCTGCCCGCGGAGGGCTGCAATGAATGAACAACGCCTGGCCCTCGTCGTCGATGACCATTACACCAACCGCCTGCTCGCCTCGACGCTGCTCAAACGCCTGGGCTGGACTGTGCTGGAAGCGAGCGACGGCCTGTCTGCCCTGGCCGCGAGCCGGAGCAACAGCCTACGCCTCATCCTGCTCGACATCAGCATGCCCGGCCTGTCCGGCGAGGAAACCTGCCGCCAGCTGCGGGCCGGCCATGACGACACCCCGCTCAAGATCATCGCCTATACCGCCCATGCCTTTGCCGAGGACCGGCAGCGCCTGCTGGCCGGCGGCTTCGACGACGTCCTGGTCAAGCCGATCAACCGGCAACAGCTGGAAGCCATGGTTGCCGACCTCTAGCCGGACTTGCGAGGAGCCGCTCCCCGCCCTCATCCGACAGAGCGTTTAGGTAATCTGACCGACAGTTGCCGGTAGGCGTATAATCCGGCCCCATGTCTGAAATCAATACCTTAGCCGGCGCCGTTGCCGACACTCCGGTTGCCGAGGCAGCCCCCGAAATCACCTTCGCCGACCTTGGCCTCGCGCCCGAACTGCTGCGTGCCGTGCTCGACGAAGGCTATACTAAGCCGACGCCGATCCAGGCCCAGGCCATCCCGCTCGTCATCCGCGGCCAGGACATCATGGGCGGCGCGCAGACCGGCACCGGCAAGACTGCCGCCTTCACGCTGCCCATCTTGCAACGCATCCTGCCCTTCGCCAGCAGCAGCCCGTCGCCGGCCAAGCACCCGGTGCGCGCGCTGATCCTCGCCCCGACCCGCGAACTGGCCATGCAGGTCTTCGAATCGGTCAAGTCCTACAGCAAGCACACGCCGATCCGCGCCATGTGCGCCTACGGCGGCGTCGATATCAAGCCGCAGATCGCCGAACTGAAGAAGGGCGTCGAGATCCTGGTCGCCACGCCGGGCCGCCTGCTCGACCACGTCGAGAACAAGAGCGTCAGCTTCAACTCGGTGCAGGCCCTGGTCCTCGACGAAGCCGACCGCATGCTCGACATGGGCTTCATCCCCGACGTCACCCGCATCCTCAATATGCTGCCGCAGCAACGGCAAAGCTTGCTCTTCTCGGCCACCTTCTCGGAAGAGATCAAGAAGCTGGCCGACACCATGCTGAAGGCGCCTGTGCTGATCGAAGTCGCCCGCCGCAATCAGGTGTCCGACACCATCACCCACCGCGTACATCCGGTATCCGAGTACGGCAAGCGCGGCCTGCTGACCAAGCTCTTGAAATCCGGCGACATCCGCCAGTGCATCGTCTTCATGCGCACCAAGCAAGGCTGCTCGCGGCTGACCCGCGAACTACAACGGGCCGGCATCAAGGCCGACGCCATCCACGGCGACAAGAGCCAGCTCGACCGCATCAAGGCGCTGGAAGCCTTCAAGGGCGGCGAGACGGACGCCCTGATCGCCACCGACGTCGCGGCGCGCGGCCTCGACGTCGACGACCTGCCCTACGTCATCAACTACGAGTTGCCGCACACGCCGGAAGACTACGTGCACCGCATCGGCCGCACCGGCCGCGCCGGCAAGATGGGCAACGCCATCTCGCTGGTCAGCGCGCACGAGGTCGGGTACTTGGTCGACATCGAGAAACTGATCAAGCGCCCGATCGAGCAGGTCGAAGTGCCCGGTTTCGAGCCGGAACCGGAATACGAATACCCGCCGGGCAACAAGCGCAAACGCCACGCCCCGCCGGTCGTCGCCCCGGTCGCCCAGCGCCCCGAGCGTGGTGACCGCACCGGCCGCCCGGAGCGCGGCGATCGCCAGGACCGTCGCCCGCGCCGCAACCCGATGATCGCTGCCGACGGCTTCGACTTCAGCAAGCCGTACGAGGAAGCCACGCCGCGCGGCGAAATTCCGGATTCGCCCAAGGCACCGCCCAAAGCCGACCCGCACAAGCCGAAGCGTGTGGTCGCC
>DATGXM010000140.1:0-4340 GCA_035298985.1 Azonexus sp.
GGAGGTCGCAACCCCCTGGACCAGACGCTCGACGCTGCGGAACGCGGTGCTGTTGGTGCTGGAAACTGTGCTCATGGCGATGCTCCTTGTATGGGCGAGGCGGTGATTAGCTGGGCTTAGTCATTCCCGCGAAGGCGGGAATCCAGAAAATTCAAGGCCCTGGGTCCCCGCCTTCGCACCCCAAGGGTACTTCCTGCGGGGCGCGGGGACGACGAATTAATCCGCGCTTTCTTAGGCAAAGATTTCGGCGATACGTGCCTCGGCCTCAGCGAAAGCCTTGGTTGCCGATTCCGCACCCATGGCCAGACCTTCGGCGAAGACGAATTCGACGTCGGTCATGCCGAGGAAGGCCAGCACGTTCTTCAGGTACGGCGTCTGCGAATCGGCCGGTGTGTCGCGGTAGAGGCCGCCACGGGCCAGCGCGACGTAGACCTTCTTACCCTTGAGCAGGCCTTCCGGGCCGTTGGCGGTGTAGCGGAAGGTGACGCCGGCGCGGGCGATGGCGTCGATCCACGTCTTCAACTGCACCGGCACGCCGAAGTTGTACATCGGCACGCCGAGCACGATGGCGTCGGCCGCCTGGACCTGGGCGATCAGCGCATCGTCGAGGGCGACGCGGGCCGCCTGTTCCGGCGTGCGCTGCTCGGCCGGGGTGAACAAGGCGCCGAGCGCCGGTTCGTCGAGCACCGGGTGCGGGTCGCTGGCCAGGTCGCGCAGATCGACGACGGCAGCGGGGTTTTGCGCTTGCAGGCGGGCGGTGATGCTGTCGGCCAGGCGGGTCGAGTTGGCACCGGCGGAACGGGCACTGGCGTTGATTTGCAGGATTTTCATGATCGTTATCTCCAGGTTGGGTGGGGTGCGAGGCCGGCATCTGCCGACACCATGGAGCTCATTCTATTGAGCGAATATGTGGGTCGTAAGCCGTTGAAATGGGTATTATTGTTCCATCGATGAAACAATAGAGATGCCGATGAGCCTCGACGCCAACGACCTGATCCTCTTCGCCCACATCATGGAGGCGGGCAGCTTTTCCAAGGCGGCGGAGCGCACCGGCCTGCCGAAATCGACGCTGTCGCGGCGCATCACGGCGCTCGAAACCAAGCTCGGCGAACGCCTGCTGACGCGCAGCACGCGCCGCCTGGCGATCACCGAATTCGGCGAGCGCATCCTCGATCACGCCAAGCGCCTGCTCGAAGAAACCGAAGCCGCCTCGGCCATGGCGCTGCATCGGCAGGGCACGCCGCGCGGCGTGCTGCGGGTTTCCATGCCGCCCGATTTCCGCGAGCTGGACCTGACCCCCTTGCTGCTGCAATTCGCCGCCAGTTATCCGGAAGTCCGCCTCGAACTCGACCTCTCGCCGCGCCGCGTCGATCTGCTGTCCGAGCGCTTCGACCTCGCCGTGCGCGCCGCCAGCCGCCTGCCCGACGACGGCACGCTGGTCGCCCGCAAGCTGTGCGACATGCCGAACGGCCTCTACGCCAGCCCGGCCTACCTGAAACGCTACGGCATCCCGGCCAGCCCGCCCGAGCTGCTCGACCATGTCGGCCTGCGCCTGATCGGCGGCAATGGCGAAGCCCTGCCGTGGCGCCTGTCGCGAGGCACTGAAACCTGGGAAGGCCTGCCCAACGGCCCGCTCGCCGTCAATTCACCCAGCCTGCAACGCGACCTCGCCGCCCACGGCATGGGCATCGTCGCCCTCGACGAACGCTTCGCCGAAAAAATGATGGAGCAAGGCCTGCTTCAGCGCGTGCTCCCCGAATGGTGCCTGCCCACCGTGACCCTGTGGTGCGTTACCCCAGGCAGACGCCTGATACCGGCGCGGACTACGGCGTTTATTGAGTTGTTGCGGAATGCGCTGACTAGGGGGCGTTAGGGGCAGGCGGCGTGGAGCTTTTACGGTCGGCTATAGAAAATTGGGGGCTGACCCCTATTGTCCTCGCGCGATTGGAATTCGCTAACGGGAAATGTCATTGAACGAGATACCAATAGCTTCGATGAAGGAAGAGAACGATTGCGCAATAACTACTGCACTTTCTGGCCCGGCAATAGTGTCAACCATGACAACAGGCCATGGCTTTGACCCACGGGTATCAAATGCAATTGTTTCCAAACCCCCGTTACTCGCAAAGAAGATGAATCCCGGATGCCACTTGGAGATCACATCTGAAGCCAAGTTAGCTACAAATTTAGCGTCGTATAGTTGAAGCCATTGCGGCAGCAGGTTCAATTCTCCTTCTCCGCCATTGCTGATGAGAAGCAGGGATATGTAGTCAGTTGGAAGGTCTGGATACGTACGTAGCAGTCCTTCTATTTGATCTGGAGGCGCCGGTTCGGCTGCCAACCAGCCATCCCTTGATACGCCCAGTCTATCCGTGACGTTTTTCATGACTCCCAAGGTGAAGGCGCGTCCCGGCGAGCGGAGGGAGCGCACTTGATCGCAGGGTTAGACATGGGGAGGCACATGAAATGGGAGCTCCAAATTGTGACTAACTAAAGTTGCTTTGTAATGCTCCAATAACTGCGCCAACCGCTCGATAACCAACTCAAGCTCACTCGCAGCGTCTTCGCTCAGACAACCGGCCTCTGCTTGAACCGCTGCAAGAGAGGTAACCATGGTATGCAACGAATCGCCTTGAATTAGGCAACCCGGAAACTTGCGCCCAGGATGTCGCATTACGGCAGCGTTCGAGGCATCTGAATATATTTCGACTGGCTCGATGTGCATATGGCTAACTCGAAGCGGACGGCAATATTGACGTATACGCCGGCCGAGCGCCGTATATGCTGGATAACGCGTCAGCCTGGACATCAGGTCCAACGGGGCTTTCAGCGGATTCCAAACAATATTTATAAGAATAGATGGCAGTCATACGCGGCACGGGAAAATAACCTCCCGATTCTGCCTGCAATCTACGTATATGTCATTTCCGATCGCGGCGCATTCCCTGCCGAACCCATCGCCGTTAGGGAACATCAGCGGTTAGTCAGGCAATCAGAAATCAGCCTTACTCACCCCAATCAGCCCCTGCGCCTGATCCCGGCAGCGCTGGTGGATAGTTCCGTCGAGGTCATTCCGCCAGCGGCGGGGGATGGCGGCCAGGCCGTAGCGGGCGCCGGCGAGCATGCCGGCGATGGCGCCGGTGGTGTCGGCGTCGCCGCCGCGGTTGATGACGTCGATCAGGCAATCTTCGAAATTGTCGGTGGCGAAGAAGGCCTGGAGGACGGCTTGCAGGGTTTCGACGACGAAGCCGCTGGGGTTGTCGCGGCGCTTGCGGTCGTAGGCGAAGACCGGGAAGCGTTCGATGAAGGGGGCGACGCGTTCGCGTTCGACGGTTGCGGCAGCCTTGCCGGCCAGAAAATCCTGCACCATCAGGATCAGCACTTCACAGGCGGCGTCGGACAGGGCGTTGTGGTGCGTGGTGTGGGCCTGCGCGGCGTTGGCGACGCGGACTGCATCTTCCGCTTGGCCGTATGTGGCGAGGGCGACGGGCAGCACGCGCATGGCGGCGCCGTTGCCGGCGTCGTGTTCGGAAGGCGGCGCCTCGGGGTTGCCGGTCTTGCGGTAGGTGATCAGGTTGCGGCGGATGGTGTTGCCGATATCGACCGGCTTGGCGCGCATCCAGGCGTCGAAGGCGTCGGCGGCGGCCTTGGCGTCGACACGGCCGTGGGCCAGGATGGCGTCGCCGAGGGCCAGCGACATGGTGGTGTCGTCGGTGACCTGACCGGCTTTCAGGCGCAGCCAGCCGCCGCCGACAATGTCGCGATGCACGCCGTACTGCTGGCGGATTTCGCTCGGGGTCATGAATTCGACGGTGGCGCCGAGGGCGTCGCCGATGGCCAGCCCGAGATAGGCGGCGGTGGCGCGTTCAAGCAGCGGCGAGAGTGGCGGCGAAAGCGGCGGTTCGCCGGTCAGGCGCCGGCGAACCGGGGCGCTGCGGGCGATCAGTTCTCCGGTCCAAAACATTTTTTGTAATCGGCGCAAACCCCGCACGATGGGGCGGGGCAGACGTAGATGCCTTCCGCCGCGCAGAACTGGCGGTAGAGGAACTTCTTCCACTTCATGTCGCCGGTGTTGGCGCGGGCCAGCGCCGGGAAATTCACCCACATCAGGCGGCTCAGTTCGTCACGGCTGGCCAGCCCGAGGTCTTGCCACAGGTGGTCGCGGCCGGCGCAGGCGGTGGCCAGGATGTTGGCAACCAGCAGTTCGGTCGGCGACTGGCAGGCGCGGTTTTCGAGGAGCAGCTTCTGCAGGTCGCTCCATTCGGGAATAGCTTCTCCGGCGCGCTCGGTCATGCGGATGGCGCAGCCCGGGAAGTAGGCGACGAGCAGGGTGTGGCAGG
>DATGXM010000141.1:0-3058 GCA_035298985.1 Azonexus sp.
GATCCGGAAGCCCTGGCCGATTTCGCCGAGCAGAACAAGGTGTACCTCACCGTGGTCGGCCCGGAAGCCCCGCTCGCCGCCGGCGTGGTCAACGCCTTCCGCGCCCGTGGCCTGAAGATTTTCGGCCCAACCAAGGAGGCCGCGCAGCTCGAGTCCTCCAAGGATTTCGCCAAGCGTTTCATGGCCCGCCACAACATCCCGACCGCCGGTTTCGAGACCTTCTCCGATGCCGCTGCCGCCCACGCCTATATCGACCGGCAGGGCGCGCCGATCGTCATCAAGGCCGACGGCCTGGCGGCGGGCAAGGGCGTCGTCGTGGCGATGAATCTTGAAGAAGCGCATGCCGCCATCGACGACATGCTGTCCGGCAACAAGCTCGGAGTGCAGCACAATGAGGCCGGCGCCCGCGTCGTGATCGAGGATTTCCTCGACGGCGAGGAAGCGAGCTTCATCGTCATGGTCGACGGCAAGAACGTGCTGGCCCTGGCTTCCAGCCAGGACCACAAGCGCATCTTCGACGGCGACCAGGGGCCGAACACCGGCGGCATGGGCGCCTACTCGCCGGCGCCGTGCGTCACGCCGGAAGTGCACGCCAAGGCCATGCGCGAGATCATCCTGCCGACCGTGCGCGGCATGGCGGCCGACGGCATTCCTTTCACCGGCTTCCTGTACGCTGGCCTGATGATCGGCAAGGACGGCTCGGTGAAGACCCTGGAATTCAACTGCCGCATGGGCGACCCGGAAACCCAGCCCATCCTGATGCGCCTGAAGTCCGACTTCGTCAAACTGCTCGAACACGGCATCGACGGCACGCTGGACCAGGTCGAAGCCGAGTGGGATCGCCGCATCGCCCTCGGCGTCGTGCTCGCCGCCGCCAACTATCCGGAAACGCCGAAGAAGGATGATGTCATCGCCGGCCTGCCCAAGGGCAACAGTTTCGGCGAAGACTGCCACGTCTTCCACGCCGGTACGGCCGACCGGGACGGCCAGGTGGTCACGGCCGGTGGCCGCGTGCTGTGTGTCACGGCGCTGGGCGAAAACGTCAAGCTGGCCCAGAAGCGCGCCTACGAAGCCGTAGCCCAGATCGGCTGGGACGGCATGCAGTTCCGCAAGGATATCGGCCACCGCGCAGTCAGCCGCTGAACTATTCGAGCAATAAGCAATCCGACGGGCGGCTCATTCGTGTGATGAGCCGCCCGTTTCATTTCTCCGGAGCATAGATTGGACACCACCCGCCTCAAGGATTTCTTCACCGGCCTGCAAGGCCGCATCGTCAGCGAACTGGAGGCTTTTGACGGCCAGCCTTTCCGCACCGATTCCTGGGTGCGCCCGGAGGGCGGCGGCGGCACGTCGCGGCTGATCGAGGAAGGCGATTTCTTCGAGCGCGGCGGCGTCAATTTCTCGCACGTCACCGGCCAATCCCTGCCCGCCTCGGCCACCGCCGTACGTCCGCAACTGGCCGGCCGTTCGTGGGAGGCCATGGGCGTCTCACTGGTGCTGCACCCGCGCAATCCCTACTGCCCGACGGCCCACATGAACGTGCGCTGCTTCGTCGCCAGCAAGGAAGGTGAAGACGACGTCTGGTGGTTCGGCGGCGGCATGGACATGACGCCCTATTACGGCCAGCGCGAGGATGTGGTCCACTTCCACCGTACCTGTCGCGATGCACTGGCGCCGTTCGGCGACGAGGTCTACGCCAAGTACAAGCAATGGTGCGACGAGTATTTCTTCCTCAAACACCGCAACGAACCGCGCGGCGTTGGCGGTATCTTCTTCGACGACCTCAACGAAGGTGGCTTCGAGCGCTGCTTCGCGCTCACCCAGGCCATCGGCAATGCCTTCACCGCGGCTTACCTGCCGGTCCTCGCCAAACGCCGCGATACATCCTACGGCGAGCGCGAACGCGACTTCCAGGCCTACCGCCGCGGCCGTTACGTGGAATTCAATCTGGTCTGGGACCGCGGCACGCTGTTCGGCCTGCAATCGGGCGGGCGCACCGAATCGATCCTGATGTCGCTACCGCCCATCGTCAAATGGCGCTACGACTGGCAGCCGGAAGCCGGCACCCCGGAAGCCGAACTGTACGAGGTTTTCCTGCAGCCGCAGGATTGGGTGCGCTAGTCACTAGTTGTTAGTAGCTGGTCATTAGCGAAATTAGGGGTGCCAAGGCGCCCCTCAAATATTCGCTAACAGCTAGTAACTAACGACTAAAAACTACTTCAGCTTGCCCTTGACCACCCGGACGCGCGCCGGGTTCTGGACGCCCATCTTGCCGCCGCCGCCCGCCAGATTGCCGCAGGCGCAGGCGGCCTTGATATGCGGCACGGAATTGACGATCACCGTGCAGTCCAGGCATTCGTAATAGACGTCGCCGCCCGTCGGCAGCGCGGCCGGATCGGGTGCCGGCTCGACCGGGTAGAAGTTGTAGATTTTCCGCAAGTCGATATTCAGCATTTCCCCCTCCTTTGATTTGGGCGCACCTAGTTTGCGTTGAACTGAGCGCTGGCCCGGTAGTGTTGGTTGGCTTCGTCCGCCTTGTCGAGCTGGTCGAGCAGATGCGCCAGCTCCAGGTGTGTTTCCTGTGCCGCCTGCACCGACAGCGACGCCTCCAGATAGCTCTGCGCCTTGCCCCACAGGCGCTGACGCTGGCACATCCGGCCAAGGGCCAGCAGCAGCACGGCGTCGTCCGGGTGACGGCGCAGCCAGCCTTCCGCCTTGGCAATGCGGGCGGTCGGCTCGCCTCCCGACAGGCGGCCGTAAATGGCGACCAGTTCGGATTGCCAATCATCGTCGTCGGCCTGGTCGAGCGTTGCCTCGATCAGCTTCTGCGCCTCGCCGTCGGCCTGCAGCGCCATCAGGCCACGCGCGGCGGCCAGCATGACGCGACCGCCCCGTTCTTCTTCCGGAATACTGCGCAGATAGCCGATCAGTTGCCCGCGGTCGTGACGGCAGCCGGCGATATTGGCCAGATGGGCCTGGCTGAGGATTTCGCGCACCACCTCGGCGGGCAGCGCATCGCGCTTGGCCAGTTGGCGCACCAGCTTGAGAACGCCCGGCC
>DATGXM010000142.1:0-7762 GCA_035298985.1 Azonexus sp.
CCCGGGTTGGCTTCCAGCGTGATTTCGGCATCCGGCGCCAGCATGGCCAGGGCGCGGAAGGCGGCGATTAGTTCATCGATGGCGGCCGGCGACAGCAGGCTGGGCGTGCCGCCGCCGAAGAAGACGCTGACCACCGGCCGGCCCCAGATCAAGGGCAGGGCGGATTGCAGGTCGGCGATCAGGGCATCGACGTATTCGCGTTCCGGAATGGTCTCGCCCGCTTCATGCGAGTTGAAGTCGCAGTAGGGACACTTCTGCACGCACCACGGCACATGGACGTAGAGGGCGAGCGGCGGCGAGACGCGGAATTCGAGGGGGGCGGTAGCGGACGGTGCCTTGCCGGCGGCGAAGATGGGGATGGTGCGGGACATGAACGGGAAGCGCAGGTGGATTCCCGCTGGCGCGGGAATGACGGGAGCGGTTGACCTACAGCGTCGGCAGACGTTCGATCAATTTCTGCATGGCCCGACCGCGGTGCGACACCCGGTTCTTGGTCGCGGCATCCAGTTCGGCCGCGGTCTGGCCGAATTCCGGCACGAAGAACAGCGGGTCGTAGCCGAAGCCGCCATCGCCCTTTTGCTCAACCAGGATTTCACCGTGCCATTCGCCTTCGGCGATGATGGGCTGTGGATCGTTGGCCGAACGGACCAGCACCAGCACGCTGACGAAGTGGGCACGGCGGTCCGTCTGTCCGCCGAGGTCGGCGAGCAGTTTCTGGTTGTTGCGGGCATCCGATTTCGGCTCGCCGGCGTAGCGGGCGGAAATGACGCCCGGCGCCCCACCCAGTGCCCGCACGCACAGCCCGGAATCGTCGGCCAGCGCCGGCAAGCCGCTGTGTTCGGCGGCGTGGCGGGCCTTGGCCAGCGCGTTTTCGACGAAGGTGCAGTGCGGTTCCTCAGCTTCCGGAATGCCCAGTTCGCCCTGCGGGACGATCTCGAAGCCGAGCGGAGCCAGCAGCGCGTTCAGCTCCTTCATCTTCTTGGCGTTGTTCGAGGCGAGAACGAGCTTTTTCATGCGGCCAGCGCGCTTTCCTGGGCGGCGACCAGCTGGCGGATACCGGCGGTGGCCAGATCCATCAGCACGTTCATCTGCTCGCGGCTGAACGGCTCGCCCTCGGCCGTGCCCTGCACTTCGACGATGCCGCCGCGGCCGGTCATCACCACGTTCATGTCGGTATCGCAGTCCGAATCTTCCGGGTAGTCGAGGTCGAGCACCGGGCTGCCGGCGAAGATGCCGACCGAGACGGCGGCGACGTGGTCCTTGACCGGGTTGGCCGGCAGCTTGCCGGCCTTCACCAGCTTGTCGCAGGCTTCGTAGAGGGCGACCCAGGCGCCGGTGATCGAGGCGCAGCGGGTGCCGCCGTCGGCCTGCAGCACGTCGCAGTCCAGCGTGATGGTGCGTTCGCCCAGGGCCTTGCGGTCGATGCAGGCGCGCAGGCTGCGGCCGATCAGGCGCTGGATTTCCTGGGTGCGGCCGGTCTGCTTGCCCTTGGCCGCTTCACGGGCGCTGCGCGTGTGCGTCGAGCGGGGCAGCATGCCGTATTCGGCGGTCACCCAGCCCTGGCCTTTGCCGCGCAGGAAGGGCGGCAGGTTTTCTTCGACCGAGGCGGTGCACAGCACGCGGGTTTCGCCCATTTCGATCAGCACCGAGCCTTCGGCGTGGCGGGTGAAATTGCGGGTGATGTTGACGGTGCGGAGCTGGTCCGGCTGGCGTTGGCTGGGGCGCATGGCTTTCCTTATTTCTTCGGGTTGTATTTTTCGATGGCGGCACGGATTTCCTCGATCGCGTCTTCGATCTCGTCCTCGCTCAATTCGCTCTTGTAGGCCGGATTGCGGCCGAATTCCTCGAGCCGGGTGGTCACCTCGTGCTGGGTCATGGTCTGCGTCGAAATGGCACTGCTCGCCTCCTCGACGTAGGTGTCTTCCCAGCGCACGGCGACCACCGACAGGTTGTCGCCATGCTGGCCGCCCTTGATCTCGGCCTGGTTGAGGATCATCGGCACGACCTGCAGCAGGTTGGCGCCCTTGGTGGCGACGGCCATCATATCGCCGGACATTTCGCCCCACAGGCCGTCGGTGCACAGCAGCAGGATGTCGCCATGATCGAGCGGCGTCTTGCGCGAGAATTCGATTTCCGGCGGCGTCGGGCTGCCCAGGCAACTGTAGATCTTGTTGCGGTCAGGGTGGAAGACGGCCTGTGCTTCGGTGATCATCCCTTCCTCGACCAGCAGGCGGATGCGCGAGTGGTCCTTGGTCTGCGCGATGACCTTGCCGTCGCGCATCAGGAACAGGCGCGAATCGCCGGCGTGCGCCCAGTAGGCGATGTTGTCCTGGATGACACAGGCGACGCAGGTCGTGCGCGGCGTGTCGCGCAGGTTGTGGCGGGCGGTGTAGTCGAGGATGGCGTGATGGGCATTGGTCATCCCCTTCTGCAGGAAGCGGAAGGGGTCGGCAAGCAGCGGCCGGGCTTCGCGCTGGAAGGATTCGGCCAGCGTCTGGACGGCGATCTGCGCCGCGATCTCGCCGTAGTGGTGGCCGCCCATGCCGTCGGCGACCACCATCAGCAGTGCGTCGCGCGAATAGCAGTAGGTCGTCCGGTCTTCGTTGTTGGCGCGGCCGCCGATGCGGCTTTCCTGGTAGATGGTGAATCTCATCGCGGCGGATTCCTGAATTTGTCGACGAAGCGGCCCAGCCAGTTGGGATTGGTCTTCGGGCGCGGCGGAGTGATGGTTTCGACCAGCGCCTTCTGCAGGGCGAAAACGCTTTGCGGACGGTAGAGATGATTGAGGTTCAGGCACCAGTCGATGATCTCGAGCAGGCGGTCGGAGTACTGGCCGTCCCAGCGCAGCATGGCGGGGGTCAGGGTGTCCTTTTTCATCCGGGCGTCGGCCGCCTGCGGCGCCACCCCGGCCAGGCAGGCGTACATCGAGGCGCCGACGCTGTAGATGTCGCTCCACGGGCCGAGATCCTTGCGCGTGCCGTAGTGTTCGGGCGACGCAAAGCCCGGGGTGTACATCGGCTTGAGGATGGGCTGGTCGGCGATCAAGGTCTGGCGGGCGGCGCCGAAATCGATCAGCACCGGCGTGTTGTCGCCGCGCAGGTAGATGTTCGACGGCTTCAGGTCGAGGTGCAGCAGCTTGTTGGAATGCACTTCGCGCAGGCCGTTCAGCATGCGGGTGAATACGCCGCGCATGAAGCGTTCCGAAATGTGCCCCTGGTGCTTCTGGATGAATTCCTGCAGCGTGCGCCCGTGCTCGTACTCCATGACCATGTACACCGTGTCGTTGGCGCGGAAGAAATTCAGCACGCGGATCACGTTCGGGTGCGACAGGCGGGCCAGGGCGCGGCCTTCCTCGAAGAAGCATTTCATGCCGTAGCGGAAGGCGCCCAGGTGTTCCGAGGTGATGACCGGATTGATTTCGCCGCGGCTGCGCAAGGCCAGACTGTTCGGCAGGTATTCCTTGATGGCGACTTGCCGGCCCTCGGCGTTGGTCGCCAGGTAAACGATGGAAAAACCGCCGAGCGAAAGCTGGCGGTCTATCGTGTACTCCTCGAGTTGGTGGCCGTTCGGCAACGGCTGATTGGCTTGTTGCGCCATGGAGCTCGCGGTTATGATGCAATTTCAGGCATTTTCGGGCGTGTTGTCCGGCCTGTAAAGCTGGAGACACCCTGACTATGATTTGCAGTATGACCGGTTATGCAGTGAAAACCCGTGATCTAGATCGCGGCTCGCTGCAAATAGAGCTAAAAAGCGTCAATTCCCGTTATCTCGATTTTCATTTCCGCGTGATGGAAGATTTGCGCGCGCTGGAAATGCCGCTGCGCGAATTGCTTTCGGCCCGCCTGTCACGCGGCAAGGTGGAATGCCGCCTGTCCTTCAATGTGGCTGCGGCGCGCGCCGAACAGCTGCAACTCAACGGTGACCTGCTGGCCACCCTGCAGGCGCTGAGCGCGCAGGTCCGCGCCCAACTGCCCGATGCCGCGCCGCTCAGCGTCAATGAAACCCTGCGCTGGCCCGGCATGTTCGGCGACCAGGGCATCGACTTCGCGGCGCTCGGTCCGGAAGTCATGGCGCTGGCCCGCGAGGCGCTCGACGACTTCACGGCCAGCCGGGGCCGCGAAGGGGCCAAGCTGGCGGCGATGATCGTCGATCGTGTCAACGCCATGCGCGACATCGTGCGCCGCGTGGCGCCGCGCATTCCGGAAGCGCAGGCCCTGTTCACCGACAAATTGCGCCAGCGCCTGGTCGAGGCCTTGGGCAACGCTAGCGACGACCGCATCCTGCAGGAGGTGGCCGTCTTCGCCACGCGCATCGACGTGGCCGAAGAACTGAGCCGCCTGACCACGCACCTCGACGAGGTCGAGCGCGTGCTGAAGCAGGGCGGCGCCTGCGGCAAGCGCCTGGATTTCCTGATGCAGGAACTGAACCGCGAAGCCAATACCCTGGGTTCCAAGTCGGCGATCACCGAAGTGTCGCAAGCATCGATGGACCTCAAGCTGCTCATCGAACAGATGCGCGAACAGATCCAGAACCTGGAATAGCCCGGTCGGCAATGCAGGCCGCCGGCCCCGCTTCCTCCCTCTCTCCCACGGCGCTGGCGCAACGCTTCATTCTCGGCTGGCTGGCGGTAGTCCTGCTTGCCGTCGCGCTGGCCGCCTACCTGCTGACGGCCAGTCTCGACCAGCAGCGCGGCCAGACGCTGCAGGCCACCGAGAATCTCGCCCTGCTGGTCGAGCGCGATGTGGCGGCTTCATTTGAAAAAGTCGATTTGCTGTTGCGCGACGCCATCGATCTTTATGTCGACCGCCTGGCGCAGGGAGCCGCTTCGCCGACGACGATGGAGGATTTCCTGACCCGCCAGCGCGAGCGCTTGCAGCCCTTGCGCGTTCTGCGCATCACCGACGCCCGCGGCATGTCGATCGCCGGTTTCGGCGGTGGCAGCGGGGCTGGCCTAATGGTCGACGACCGCGAATACTTCAAACGGCTGCGCGACGATCCGACGCTCGAGCGGGTGATATCCAAGCCGCTGCTCGGCCGGGTTACCGGCAAGTGGCTGATCGTCATTGCGCGGCGTTTGCCCGATGTCGGCGGCGAGTTTGCCGGCATCGCCTATGCCGGCATCGACCTCGATTATTTCGAGCAATGGTTTGCCAGCCTGCGGATCGGGGAAGCCGGCTCGATCGCCCTGCGCGACGCCGACCTGACCTTGCTGGCGCGCGTGCCGCAGGATGCGGCGGTCGAGCGCGGTTCGGCCAAGGTATCGCAGGATTTCAAACAGGCGCTGGCCGGGAGCGCCGGGAGCGGCACCTATGTTTCCGGCGAAACCAGCATCGATCGCGTCCATCGGCTGCATACCTACCGCTTCAATCCCGACTACCGCTTCTATATCAATGTCGGTGTTCCCGAACATCATTACCTCCGCCCCTGGGAGCGCCAGCGGCGCGGCATACTGTCCATGCTGGCCCTGTTCGTCGCGCTGAGCGGCGGCGCGCTGTTCATGATGCACCGCTATGCCAGCCGGCTTGGCGAGCGTGAACGCGTGCTGCGCACCATTTTCGATACCTCGGACGGTGCCATTTTCCTGGTCGGTCCCGACGGGCGGATTGTGCTGGCCAACGAGCGCATGTCGGCGATGTGGGGCATCCCGATGGAAGAGTTGATCGGCGACGAGTACGTGTCGCTGGTCCATCCGGACGAGCGGGCCGCCGGTCGCGAAAAGATGCTCAAGCTGATGGCCAGCGAGATCGCCTTCGTCCGGGTGGAGCGCGAATATGTCCGGCGCGACGGTTCGCTGTTCTGGGGTTTCCTGTGCGGGCGCCGCCTGCTCGACGAAAAAGGCAAGTTCGTCGGGCTGGTCGGCTTGATCGCCGATATCGACGCCACCAAGCGCAATGCCCAGGAGCTGGAGAATTATCGCCAGCATCTGGAGGAACTGGTCGGCGAACGTACCGCGCAGCTGGAGCAGGCGAAGGATGCCGCCGAATCGGCCAACCGCGCCAAGAGCGCTTTCCTGGCCAACATGAGCCATGAGATCCGGACGCCGATGAATGCCATCGTCGGGCTGGCTCATCTGCTCAAGCGCGACGGCGTGACGCCGCGCCAGGCCGATCGCCTGGACAAGATCATGGGCTCGGCCGACCATCTGCTGTCCATCATCAACGACGTGCTTGACGTTTCCAAGATCGAATCGGGCAAACTGGTCCTTGAAGCGCGCCCGTTCCGCGTCGTCGATGTCGTCGAGCGCCTGGTCGGCCTCAATATCGACCGCGCGATGGCCAAGGGGCTGACCTTCCGCACCCAGGTCGGCGCCCTGCCGCCGCTGCTGGTCGGCGACCGCACCCGCCTGAGCCAGGCCTTGCTGAACTACGTCAGCAATGCGGTCAAATTTACCGAGTCGGGCACCATCGAGCTGCGCGCCTCGGTGGTCGACGAAGACGAACACAGCCTGCTCGCCCGCTTCGAAGTCCAGGACAGCGGGGTCGGCATTGCCGACGACGTCTTGCCGCGCTTGTTCCGCCCCTTCGAACAGGCCGACAATTCGACTACCCGCAAATACGGCGGCACCGGTCTCGGCCTGGTCATCACCCAGCGCCTGGCCGAACTGATGGGCGGCCAGGCCGGCGTGGTCAGCACCCTGGGCAAGGGCAGTACGTTCTGGCTGACGGCGCGTTTCGGCAAGCCGGACAGCGAGGCGACGGTGATCGTGCCGCCTGCCGTGCCAATTGCCGGGCCGATCCCGGCGGGGGGCGGAGGGGCGCGTATCCTGCTTGTCGAAGATGAACCGCTGAACCGGGAAGTGGCGATCGAACTGATCGAAGACCTTGCCGAGGTGTTCGTCGATGTGGCGGAAACCGGCGAAGCCGCCGTGCTCAAGGCGCAGGAAAGTGCCTACGACCTGATCCTGATGGATCTGCAGATGCCCGGCATGGACGGCTTCGAGGCCACCCGTCGCATCCGGTGCCTGCCCGGCTATGCCGATACGCCCATCATCGCCCTGACCGCCAACGTCTTTGCCGAAGACCGCGAACGCTGCCTGGCTGCCGGCATGAACGATCACCTGGCCAAGCCGGTCGACCCGGAACGGCTGCGCGCAGGCCTTCAACGCTGGCTGTCGCGCCCGCTACAATGAACCCTTTGGCGCCAGGCGCCAGCTTGCTCGGGAAACCACACATGGCCGGAAACCTATTCATCGTCGCCGCTCCGTCGGGCGGGGGCAAAACCACGCTGGTCCGCATGCTGCTGGAACAGGAAAGCAGCGTGCATCTCTCCATTTCCTTCACGACGCGCGGACCGCGCCCCGGCGAACAGGACGGACGCGAATACCACTTCGTCGATACGGTGGAATTCCAGGCCATGATCGCCCGCCAGGAATTCCTCGAATGGGCCGAGGTGCATGGCAATTTCTACGGCACGTCGAAAAAGTGGATCGCCGACCAGCTGGCGGAAGGCCACGACGTGCTGCTCGAAATCGACTGGCAGGGCGCGCAGCAGGTGCGCAAGCTGTTTCCGCAGGCGATCGGGATTTTCATCCTGCCGCCGTCGATGGAGGAACTGACCCGCCGCCTGACCGGGCGCGGTACCGACAGCGCCGACGTCATCGCCCGCCGGCTGGCCGCGGCGCACGCCGAGATGCGCCATGTCGGGGAATTCGACTATGTTATTATTAACGACCTGCTGGACAGGGCCCTGGACGATCTCGGCGCCATCGTGCGCGCCTCCCGCCTCGGGTTTTCCGCGCAGCGTGCCCGGCACGCCGCCCTGT
>DATGXM010000143.1:0-2929 GCA_035298985.1 Azonexus sp.
GCCGAGTGGCGGCACGGCGACGGCCACAACGATCTGGAAACCGTCGCCTGCGCCAAGTTTCCGGCCGTCGCCGAGGCGCTGGCCTGGCTGAAGACCAAAGCGCCGCAGGCCATGATGACCGGCTCCGGCGCCTGTGTCTTCGCCGGCTTTGCCCGGCGCAGCGAAGCCGAAACAGCGCTCGCCGCGCTGCCCGCCGGCCTGCGCGGCTGGGTCGCCGACGGCCTGCCGGCACATCCGCTGGCAGAAATTGAATAAAAGGCTGGATTTCCCGAAACGAGTCCTGTATTATTCGCGCCTCGCTTGGACGCGAACCCGTTCAAGTGACCCGCTGGGGAGTCGCCAAGTTGGTCAAGGCACCGGATTTTGATTCCGGCATTCGAAGGTTCGAATCCTTCTTCCCCAGCCAAGCTTCCTTCGGGCAGGTCGTCAAAAGCCTGCCCGATTTTCATTGTGGCGGGCAAAAATGCAGTGCGCATGCATCGAACCCGAAGGGATGTGAAAATGGCCTACAACAGCCTGATGGTCTTCACCGGCAACGCCAACCCCAAGCTGGCTGCCGACGTCGCTGAACAGCTCAATGTCGACCTGGGTCGCGCCAATGTTGGCCGCTTCTCCGACGGCGAAGTTTCCGTCGAACTCCAGGAACACGTCCGCGGCCGCGACATCTTCGTGCTGCAATCCACCTGCGCCCCGACCAACGACAACCTGATGGAACTGCTGGTTATCGTCGATTCGCTGAAGCGCGCCTCGGCCGGCCGCATCACCGCCGCCATCCCGTATTTCGGCTACGCCCGCCAGGACCGTCGTTCGCGTTCGTCGCGCGTGCCCATCGCCGCCAAGCTGGTCGCCAACATGCTCGTCGCCTCCGGCGTCGACCGCGTGCTGACCATGGACCTGCACGCCGAGCAGATCCAGGGTTTCTTCGACATTCCGGTCGATAACATCTACGCGCTGCCCATCCTGCTCGACGACATCCGCAAGCAGAATTACGAAAATCCGCTGGTCGTTTCGCCGGACCACGGCGGCGTCGTCCGCGCCCGTTCGCTGGCCAAGCGCCTCGAATGCGACCTGGCGATCATCGACAAGCGCCGTCCGAAGGCCAACGTCTCGGAAGTGATGAACATCATCGGTGAAGTCGACGGCCGTACCTGCATCATCATGGACGACATGGTCGACACCGCCGGCACCCTGTGCAAGGCTGCCACCGCCCTCAAGGCCAACGGCGCCAAGAAGGTCGTCGCCTACTGTACCCACCCGGTCCTCTCCGGCCCTGCCGTCGAGCGCGTGAACACCTCCGACCTCGACGCCCTGGTGGTTACCGACACCATTCCGCTACGCGACGATGCCGCCGCTTCCCCGCGCATCCGCCAGCTGTCGGTCGCCGAAATCATGGCCGAAACCATTCGCCGCATCAGCAACGACGACTCCGTCTCGTCGCTGTTCATCGATTAAGTTTTTTTAACCTTCCCGTTCTGGTCGCGGACCGGGAAACATTCTGGAGTATCAACATGCAATTCGAAGTTATCGCCAACGCGCGTACGTTGCAGGGAACGGGTGCGAGCCGCCGCCTGCGTCGCGCCGGCACGGTGCCTGGCATCGTTTACGGTGGTGAGGCCGCTCCGGTCGCCATCGAAACCAACCACAACGACCTGCTGCTGAAGATGAAGAAGGAAGCCTTCTACTCTTCCGTCATCAACATGGTCATCGACGGCAAGAAGGAACAAGTCCTGCTGCGTGATTACCAGACGCACGCCTACAAGCAGCTGATCCTGCACGTCGACTTCCAGCGCGTCGATGCCACCCACGAATTGCACATCAAGGTGCCGCTGCACTTCACCAACGAAGAAGCCGGCCCGGGCGTCAAGCTCAACGGCGGCCTGGTGAACCACGTCACGACCGAACTGGACATCCACTGTCTGGCCAAGGATCTGCCGGAATTCATCGAAGTCGACCTCGGTGCCATGAACGTTGGCGACAACATCCACGCTTCGCAGGTCAAGCTGCCGAATGGCGTCAAGCTGGTCCAGCACGGCAGCGAAGACCCGATCGTGGTCAGCATCGTCGGCAAGGGCGGCGCCCAGGCTGCCGAAGGCGAAGCTGCCGCCGAGTAATTCGCGCGCTCCGCTATACTCTGGCCGCCGCAGGCATCTTGCCCCGGCGGCCTTTTCACGACTGCACGCATGACTGCTCCCCGTCTCATCGTCGGCCTGGGCAATCCCGGACCGGAATACGAAGCCACCCGTCACAACGTCGGGTTCTGGTTTGTCGACCAGTTGGCCGACAAGCTGAAGGTGTCGCTCGCCCCGCAAGGCAAGTTCTACGGCCGGGCCGGTCGCGCCGGCGAATTGTGGCTGCTGCAGCCGACCACCTACATGAACCGTTCCGGCCAGGCCGTGGCGGCGCTGGCCAATTTCTACAAGATTGCACCGGCCGAGATTCTGGTCGTACATGACGAACTGGACCTGCCGCCGGGCGGCATTCGCCTCAAGCAGGGCGGCGGCAATGGCGGGCACAATGGTCTGAAGGACATCCAGGCCAGGCTCGGCACGCCCGATTTCTGGCGCCTGCGCCTGGGCATCGGCCATCCCCGCACCCTCGGCCTGGCCCAGCAGGTCGCCGATTTTGTATTGCACCAGCCGCGCAAGGAAGAATTGCCGGATATCGAACAGGCGCTGCATCGTTGCCAGCTGGCCTGGCCCAAACTCTCTGCCGGGGACTTTGCCGGCGCCCAGCAACAGTTGCACGGCAAAGCCGTCTAAGGAAAAAACATGTCTCTGAAATGCGGTATCGTCGGCCTGCCCAACGTCGGCAAATCCACCCTGTTCAACGCCCTGACCAAGTCGGGCATCGCGGCGGAAAACTACCCCTTCTGCACCATCGAACAGAACGTCGGCATCGTCGAGGTGCCCGATCCGCGCCTCGCCAAGCT
>DATGXM010000144.1:0-5769 GCA_035298985.1 Azonexus sp.
TGCGGGATGTGTCGGCGCACCGGCAGACCGAGGACGATCTGCGCGACGAATCCAGCGATCTGCGCACGCAGCTGGTCATGCTGCAACGGCGGCAGGAAACGCCGAGCGATCTTGAGGTGTACCGCGCCAGCTTCGACAAGGCCGCCGCGGCGCTGATCCATTATGGGCCGGATTGCCGCATCCTGCGCGTGAATGGCTACTTTGGCCGACTGTTGGGCTACAGCCCGGACGAACTGACGCAACTGAAGTTTTCGGACATCACGCATGCCGACGATCTGCTGGTGAATCTCGATCTGGACAGCAAGCTGCTCGCCGGCGCCATTGACCACTATCACGTCGACAAGCGCCTGCTGCGCAAGGACCAGGCGCTGCTCTGGGTTCGCCTGGCCGTATCGCTGCAGCGCTGTGCCAAGGGCAAGCCGCAATACTTCATCGGCGTCGCCGAGGACATCAGCGAACGCAAGCGTACCGAAGAAGCGCTGCGCGAGGCGCAGTTGCGCCTCACCCTGGCCACCGAAATCGCCTGCGTCGGCTATGCCGAGTTCGATCTCGAAAACAAGGGCACTTTTCTGTCGTCGGAGCTGAAGCGGCAGCTGGGTTACGAGGATGCCGAGCTGCCGAGCATCTTCAGCGAATGGTCATGCCGCCTGCATCCGGACGACCATGAGCGCGTCACCAAGGACATCCAGTCGGTCATGAAGCAACCGGGGAGCGGGCTGGCGCTGGAATACCGCCTGCGCCACAAGGATGGCGCCTACCACTGGTTTTTCGGGCGGGGCGTCGCGCTGGAAGACTTTCCCGGCCACGCCTACCGGGTGTTGCTCACCCAAATCGACATCACGGTGCGGCGGAATTCGGAAAAGCTGTTGCGCGAGCAGACCGAGGAACTGCGCCTGGCGCTTCGCGTAGGCCGCTCGGGGACCTTTCAATGGAACGTCCAGACCCGCGAACATCACTGGTACGACGAGATGCTGGCCCTCTACGGCCTGGAGCCGGAAGAGTTCGGCGGGCGGGACGAAGACTGGCTGGACTGCCTGCTGGAGGAGGACCGTCCGACGGCCATGGCGGCGGTCGAAACCGCCCTGCGCACCGGCGACTACGCGGCGGAGTTCCGCATCCAGCGCCGCAACGACGAGCAGATCCGCTGGATCAGCGCCCGCGGCCAGGTGTTTTTCGACGAAGCCGGGATCGCCCGGCGCATGGTGGGCATCAATGTCGATATCACCGAGCAACGCCGGGTCCTGGACGAACTGGAACAGAACAAGGCCCGCCTGCAGGGCATCCTGAACAGCCTGCAGGAAGGGGTCGTCGTTTCCGACCGCGAGGGGCGGGTAATCGATGCCAACCCCGCCGCCCTCGACCTGCTGCACTACCGCAGCGTGGAGGAAATCCGGCGGCCGGTGGCCGAATTCGCCGCTGCTTTCGAGCTGTACGACCTCGGCAACCGCCTGCTGGCGGTCGACGAATGGCCGCTTTGCCGCGTGCTGCGCGGCGAGTCGTTCACCGACGAAGAACTGCTGGTGCGCCGCAAGGACGACGGCGATGCGCTGGTCGTCAGCTACAACGGAACGCCCATCCGCGACACCGACGGCAAGGTCATTTTGGGCGTCCTCAGCCTGGTCGATATCAACGAGCGCAAGCGGGCCGAGCGCGCCTTGCTGGAAAGCGAGCGGCGGCTGGCGCTGGCGCTGAAGGCCAGCAATACCAGCGTCTGGGAAGTCGATATAGCGTCGCAAATACTGCTGCCGGCCGAAGAGGGGCTGTTCGCCATGCTCGGTTACACCCGGGAGGAACTGGCCACGGTGGCGGACTGGGTCGCGCTGGTGCATGAAGAGGACCGGCCGCTGATCCATCAGATGTTCCAGGAAATCATTCAGGGAACGCGCGACAGTTATCGAGGCACGGAGCTGCGCTACCGCAGGAAGGACGGTAGCTGGTGCTGGATACTGTGCCAGGCGATGGCCATCGATCCCGACGAGAACGGCAAGATGACCCGGCTGGTGGGGACCCATACCGACATCGACGCCCGCAAGCAGGCCGAGGAGCGTGCCCGCGAAGCCTCGCTGCACGACCCGCTGACCGCACTGCCCAACCGGGCGCTGATTTTCGAGTACGGCAGCCGCCTGCTGGCGGCGGCCCATCGTAACCACGGGCGGGGCGCCGTCCTGTTCGTCGATCTCGACCGCTTCAAGCCGATCAACGACCAATACGGCCATGAGGTGGGCGACCGCGTGCTGCAGGAAGTCGGCCAGCGGCTGCGGTCATGCACGCGGGACGAGGACCTGGTCGGTCGACTGGGCGGCGACGAGTTCGTCATCATCCTGGGACATCCGGACGGCCACATGCATCGCGCCTCGGCCGTCGCCCGGCATGTGGTCGACAGCCTGAGCCTGCCGATCGTGGTCGATGCCCTGGAACTGTCCATTTCGCCGTCCATCGGCATCAGCCTGTATCCGGAGCATGCGGACAACCTGGAGGGGCTGATCCACGCCGCCGACCTGGCCATGTACCAGGTCAAGCAGTCGGGGCGCGCCAACTTTCAGGTCTACACACCCGAACTGGACCGCCGGGCCGACGAAATCTACATGCTGGAGGTCCGCCTGCGCGAGGCGCTGAAACATGGCTGGCTGACCTTGCACTACCAGCCGGTGGTCGATGCCAAGAGCGGCAAGCTGATCAGTGCCGAAGCGCTCGTCCGCTTCGCCGACGACCACGGCGGCGAGGCGAGCGGTCCCGCCACTTTCATTCCCATTGCCGAATCGGCCGGGATGATCGGCGACCTGGGCGAATGGGTCGCCACCGAGGCCTGCCGCCAGCACGAGGTGTGGCGGCGCCAGGGCATGCCGGTCACCATCGCGATCAATGTCTCCCCCTTGCAGTTTCGGCAACGCGGCTTCCCGGAGCGCCTGGGCAGCATCATCGCCAAAGCGGGGATCGATCCGGCGGCCTTGCAGCTGGAAGTCACCGAAACCACGGTCATGGAATCGGATGAGGACGCCCGGGACATCCTGCAGCGGCTCAAGGCGCTGGGGGTCAAGATCGCGCTCGACGATTTCGGCACCGGCTATTCCAGCCTGAGCCGGCTCAGCCGCTTGCCGCTCGACAAGCTGAAGGTCGACCAGTCTTTCGTGCGCGGCATCGACAGCGACCCGGCCAGCCGGGCGATCACCGAAGCGATCATCGCCCTCGGGCACAACCTGAAGCTCGACATCATCGGCGAGGGGATCGAATCGGAGGGCATGCTGCGCTATCTGGAGCAGCATGGCTGCGATCAGGTGCAGGGCTTCCTGTTCAGCAAGCCTTTGCCGGCGTCGGAATTCGCGCAATGGCATCGGCAGCATTCGATGCATTGAGCCGCTGGCGTACTGGCCTTGGGGGAAGCAAGGTCCCGCCGGCGTCCGGCGGGACAGTCGGCGCTATTGGGCCGACTTCAGGCGGATGTCGTTGCGGACGGCCTTGACGCCGGCCACCTTGGCCGCGATCTGGGCGGCCCGTTCGATTTCGTTGGAATTGTCGGCAAAGCCGGAAAGCTGGACCGTGCCCTTGAAGGTCTCGACCTGGATATTGGTCGCCTTGACTTCCTTGCTCTGCACGAAAGCGGTCTTGACCTTGGTGGTGATCGTGCTGTCGTCGATGAATTCGCCTGTGCTTTCCTTGGCCGTATTGCCGGCGCAGGCGGTGAGGGCGGTGAGCAGCAGCAGGGTGGCGATACCGGATTTCTTATTCAGCATGATTTTTCCTTTCCGTTTTGCCGGCGTAACCGTTTCGCCCGTCGAGCGAAACGGCGGTGAACGTGCCGGCGGTGATTCCATCTTAGGAACAGGCCGGGGGCTCTGCTGTCAGATCAAACTGAATCGTCTGTAGGACGACTCCTGCGCCGACGATCCCGTCAATGGATGGAAGGAAGAAGGCCATGCCCACCGCTTTTCTGAAGCGCCAGAATAGCCAGCTGGCGCGCAAGTGGCATCATCTGCTGGTCGCCCTGGGCGGTGCCTTCGTGCTGCTCCTGCTCGCCTCCAGCCATTGGCAGGCGACGGCCAGCCTGAAGGCGCTCGGCGACCTGCAGCAGCAGGCGGCGCGTGTCGAGCATCTGGACAGCCTGCTGATCCAGCTGATGGACGCCGAGAGCGCCGTGCGGGCCTACCTGCTCAGTGCCAATCGGGCCCATCTCGAGCCCTATGACAAAAGCCGGGCCACCATCGGGGCGACACTGGAGGACATACACCACGATCTGGGTGCGCTGAGCAGCAACGACGACGCGCTGGCCGACCTGTCCGGACTGGTGGCGATCAAGCTGCGCAGCCTGGACCAGGCGGTCGAGCGCGGCCAGGCCGGCGAGGAAACGCGCATCCAGGGCAAGCGCTACACCGACCGCATCCGCGACCGCATCCTCGGTTTGAAGGCCGGCTTGGCGGCCGAGGCCGAGGACTCCTACGAACGCTCGACCCGCCACGTCGAGCGCACCCGCTGGGTGGTCGCCATCCAGGCCGCTGCCGCCTTGCTGCTGCTGGCGGTCCTCTTTTTCGTGGTCGAGCGCCAGTTCACGCTGCGGGAGCAACTGGCCGCGCTGCTGCATAGCGAAAATCAGCGCCTCGATGCCCTGGTCCAGGAACGTACCGGCGAGCTGAGCGATCTGGCGAGCTACCTGACCAATGCCCGCGAGTCCGAGAAGGCGCGGCTGGCGCGGGAACTGCACGACGAACTGGGCGCGCTGCTCACCGCGGCCAAGATGGAATCGGGCTGGATCGCCCGCCAGCTCAAGGGGCCGGCGGACAAGGCCTGCCGGGAAAGGCTGGCGCGGCTGGAAGGCCTGCTCGACAGCGGCATCGCGCTGAAACGGCGGATTATCGACGGCCTGCGTCCGCCGCTGCTCGAAGAACTGGGCCTGGTCAATGCCCTGCGCATCCTCGCTCAGGAATTTGCCGAGGGGGAAGGCAACCCGGCACTGCACCTGGAATTGCCGACCGAAGACCTGCTGCTGGCGCCGGCGACCTCACTGGCCGTTTTTCGCATTGCCCAGGAGGCGCTGACCAATATTCGCCAGCATGCCGCGGCGACCACGGTCAGACTGGCCATGCGGGTCGGCGACGGGCGGCTGGAACTGACCGTCGAAGACGACGGCAAGGGGTTCCGGACCGGCTGGGAGCGTGGCCGGCACCACGGGCTGGCCGGCATGAAGCACCGGGTCCAGATGTGTGGCGGCGACTTCGCGCTGAGCAGCGAGCCGGGAGCCGGAACCCGGCTGCGCATCGGCATTCCGCTTCCCGGCGCCGGCGTGCTGGCCGGCGACCCGCATCAGCAGGGAGCGGCCTGCCGGACATAGGCCAGCAAGTCGTTGAACTGGCTCGCCTTGTCGAAAAAGCGCTCGACGCCGAGGGCGTGGCAGCGCGCGCGGACCACCGCGTTGCCGTGGCTGGAAAACACCACCGCCCGCGGGCGGCCGAAGCGCTCCGGCGCCCGACAGATCGCCCGCAGCACACCGAAGCCGCTGCCGGTCTTCAGTTCGAGGTCGAGTATGGCGAGTTGTGGTTGCCGGCGCTGCAACAGCTCCAGCGCCGAGTTTTCGTCCTCTGCCTCACCGACCACCGCGACGGCGGCCAGCTCGTCGAGCCGGGCGCCCAGCGTTTGCCGCAGCACGGGCGAATCCTCGATCAGGATGACCGTCAGCGGGGCGTGCCGGGTGTTTTCGGGTAAGGCAGCCATGCCTTCAATCGGCCAGCAGGCCGTTGCGCAGGGCGTAGGCGGCGAGTTCTGCATTGCTGGCCACCC